>CAMDQV010000036.1 GCA_945906015.1 Pedobacter schmidteae
TCTTGATCTTTTTTTAATTCTATTACACGACCGATAGTCTCAATTATACCTGTAAACATATTTTCTAAATGTTAATATTCTTTTCTATTCTTTTTCCATTGAGATGGAATCCCAATATTTTGATCAAGGGTTACTGATTGGCTGTGTGAATTCATAAAATTTGAACCTATCAGTGCGGCTATCATAGCTTCATCTTCATCTTCATGTACCAATAAGTGTTCAGGAACAAAATATTTGCTGACAAAATGAGTGTCAAAATTCCCGGATACAAAAGCCTCATGCTGCATCACAAATTTTCCGAATGTCAAAGTAGTTTGTATTCCTGTGATCTGGTATTCATCAATTGCACGGATCATTCGTTCTATGGCTTCTGTACGATCTTTTCCATAACTAACCAGCTTGGCAATCATCGGATCGTAATAGATTGGAATATCCATCCCTTGCTCGAATCCGTCGTCTACCCGAATGCCAGGGCCTTTTGGGGTAATATAGGTTTGCAAATTACCGATATCAGGAAGAAAATTGTTTGCCGGATCTTCAGCATATACTCTTAATTCAATGGCATGTCCTTTTATCTTCAGATCTGATTGCGTAAAACTTAAAGGCTCTCCACGTGCAATACGTATTTGCTCCTTTACCAGATCAATACCTGTGATCATTTCCGTTACCGGATGTTCCACTTGCAGACGAGTGTTCATTTCGAGAAAGAAAAAATCAAGATTTTCATCCAGGATGAACTCAACAGTTCCTGCACCCGTGTAATTACAAGAACGGGCTGTATTAACTGCACTTTCACCCATTTTCTGCCTTAACTCCTCACTAAGAACCGATGAGGGTGCTTCTTCTATTACTTTTTGATGCCTTCTTTGTACTGAGCAATCACGCTCAAAAAGATGTACAATATTTCCATAATTATCTCCTAGAACTTGAATTTCGATATGTCTTGGCGAAGAAACATAGCGCTCTATGAAAACAGAGCCATCTCCAAATGCCGATGTTGCTTCAGAAACAGCAAGATCCATTTGTTCAATAAAATCAGAGGCCTTTTCAACTATTCTTATTCCCTTGCCACCGCCACCAGCAGCTGCTTTGATAAGAATTGGGAAGCCAATTTCTATTGCTCTGTTTTGAGCCACACTAATGTCAGTAACCGCTTCCTCTGTTCCGGGAACCATTGGGATATTATAAGTCAATGCTGCAGCTTTTGCAGATAATTTATTACCCATCATCTCCATTGCTTCAGGTGATGGTCCGATAAGGATAAGTCCTGCTGCTTTGATCTGTCTGGCAAATGCTGCATTTTCTGATAAAAATCCGTAACCGGGATGGATACCCTGAGCACCCGTTTTCAGGCAGGCATTGATGATATTCTCTCCCAACAAATAAGATTGGGCCGATGGGGCAGGACCAATGCAAACAGCCTCGTCTGCGTATCTTACATGCAGCGCATTACGATCAGCTTCAGAGAATACTGCAACAGTTTTGATACCCATTTCGCGCGCAGATCGCATCACGCGGAGGGCTATTTCTCCCCTGTTAGCTATCAGGATTTTTTCCATGTATGCTTAAACTTTTAGATCAATTGCAATAAAGGTAAATTCTGTATTATTATTATGCTGACAATGTCATTTTAACTAGTAGAATCAATCAATTAATGAATTTTTTTTAAGGTTTGCACAGTTTGATCGATCATCGAATCACTTATATCCAAGTGGGTAACAAAACGGATCATTTGTTTGCCAAAGGTATTACCCTTGATTCCATAATCACTTAACTTTTTAACGAATTCTTCTGGATCATGCTTTTTATCCAGCTCAAAGATCACAATATTGGTATCAGCCGGCATGCAGCTTTTTACATAAGGTAAACTCAATAAAGCATCTGCAAGTATTTTTGCGTTTTTATGATCATCTTTCAATCTGTTAATATGGTGATCAAGGGCATATATTCCCGCTGCAGCAAGAAATCCTGCCTGGCGCCAGCCACCTCCAAATACTTTTCGGATGCGTTTTGCTTTTTGGATAGTTTCTTTACTTCCTAAAAGAACTGAACCTACCGGTGCTCCGAGGCCTTTTGATAAACAAACAGAAATTCCGTCGAACATCCTACCGTATTCTTTTGGATCATCTCCTGTTTCTACTAGTGCATTGAAAATTCTAGCTCCGTCAAGATGCAGGCTCATATTTTTTACTCGGCATAAATGATAAATCGGCTCAATTTGATCAAGGGTATAAAAGCTTCCTCCACCACGATTTACTGTATTTTCAAGTACAACAAGACTGCTTTTTGGGTAGTGAACATTATCGGGATTGACATTTGGCTCTATGAGGTCGGCATTTAAACGACCCCTGTCGCCATACAATAAACGAACAGATGCGGATGAGTTAAAGGCAATTCCTCCACCTTCATAGCGGTAAACATGGGCTGTTTCATCGCAAATAACCTCGTCCATCGGATTGGTAAAGCATTTAATTCCAATCTGGTTGGTCATGGTTCCTGATGGGCAGAACAATGCATCTTCCATACCAAATAGGTCTGAAAGCTTATTTTGCAGTGCGTTAACAGTTTCATCTTCCCCAAATACATCATCACCAACTTTTGCGCTATACATGGCTTCCAGCATTCCGGCAGTTGGACGCGTAACTGTATCGCTGCGCAGGTCTACGATCATTTTATTCTCATTCATGCCTAAAAATAGATTTTATCCTCGTTATCTGGAATTTTTTGTTGTAATAAGCATTACCTGCTTAAATTTCAAGCTGTTTTTTTTAATAAATCCATAGACTTTATTGTTGATAAAGCGCTTGATAACGTTATTTATATGGTTATTACAAAATCAATTAGATGAATTTTGCATAGTGTTCTATTGACAATAAGTATTAATTCATACATTTAACTTTTTATTATAAAACAACTATGATCATTATTGCTGACGGCGGATCTACTAAAACCAATTGGTGTTTATTAAATGAATCTGGTCAAAAGATCTATTTTAACACAGAAGGTTATAACCCATACTTTGTAAGTGCTGACTATATAGTAGAATCTCTTTTTAAGGGTCTTCCATCTGATCTTGATCTGGAAAAAGTGATCGAGCTTAACTATTATGGAGCTGGTTGTTCAACTGAAGATAAGTTGAAAATCGTTGCAGATGCAATGGCAACAGTATTTACCAATGCTAGAATTTTTATCGGTCACGATCTGCTTGCAGCGGCCCGCGCATTACTCGGATTAGAAACTGGCTTTGCAGCAATTTTAGGAACAGGCACGAATACCGGAATTTATAACGGAAAAGATATTTCATTAAACATTGATTCAGCTGCCTATATTTTAGGTGATGAGGGTAGTGGTTGTTACATTGGGAAAAAATTACTGACTGATTATATTCGAGGATACATGCCTGAAGTTGTCAGAGAACGCTTTTGGGAAACTTATAAATTAACGCCTGATGAAGTTACTGATCAGGTTTATACCAAGCCATTAGCCAATCGTTTTTGTGCGAGTTTCAGTAAGTTCGTGTATGATAATAATGTACATGCAGAGTATTCCAGAAAAATTGTGAAAACATCTTTTGTTGACTTCTTCGAAAATTTGGTTAGCCATTATCCTAATTATAAAGATTACACATTTAATTGTATTGGCTCTGTTGGGTATAATTTCAGAAATGTACTCGAAGAAACGGCTACAGACTATGGTATGAAAGTAGGAAAGATCATTCGTTCGCCTATAGATGACCTTGTTCGTTATCATGTTGAATTAGCACCAAGATAATGCGATTCGGATCAAGCCTGCATCACACCATCAGGGCTAAACCTGCACTGAAATGGGTCGATTTCAGCTCTTTTTGATAAGATATTTGAGTTTTTACCCTAAAATTCATATATCAATCTTGACTGTCCGTTCATAGTTATTCTTGCTTCATGTTCAAGCAACCATTTCCTTCGCCATAGTCCGGCAGCGAATCCAATAAGTTCTCCATTGCTGCCTATTACCCGATGACAGGGTATAGCAATCAACAGGTTGTTCTTACCATTAGCTGAAGCAATTGCACGAATGGCTAATGGGTTTTTCATTCTTTTAGCCAGAGCTGCATACGTGATGGGTTTGCCAGGATCAATTTTTTGGAGTTCTTTCCAAACATTTTTTTGAAAATCTGTACCTATTTAAAGCATTTGAAAATCAAAATTGTTTCTCTTTCCTTCAAAATATTCAATGAATTGTGCTTTTGCTATTTCAGTGATCTTATTCGGATTCTGATCTGTAAATTGATCCAGGAATTTTATTGAAAATAATCAAAATCATTTGCTTTAATGATTAATAGCCCAATCGGACTTTCTATTAAAGAGGAAAACATCTTTACAAATTACATAGAAATTTCCGAATTGGCTATAGAATACCTGAAACTGAAATTCAAAGTATATATTTGCTTTTGATGGATTTATTTAACCAGGTAAAGATTCTGATCCGTAAAGAGATGATGCTTGAGTGGCGTTCAAAATACGCATTGAATGGTATACTCTTGTATGTAGTATCAACTGTTTTTGTATGCTATCTGGCCTTTCGGGATATCAGCAGTGCCCCAACATGGAATGCCTTATTCTGGATCATCATGCTTTTTGCTTCAGTAAATGCAATTACAAAAAGTTTTATCCAAGAAAGCAGGGCTAGGCAACTTTATTATTATACCATTACCAGTCCGCAGGCAATCATCATCTCCAAGATAATATACAATATAATGCTGATGCTGTTGCTTTCAGTCGTTGCTTTGGGATTTTATACGCTTGTTTTTAAAAACCCCCTTGGCGATCCATTGTTTTATATGCTTTCTGTATTGCTAGGCAGTATAAGTTTTGCATCAGTTTTTACCATGATATCTGGTATTGCATCCAAAGCAAGTAATGGAGGAGGCTTGATGGCTATTTTAAGTTTCCCGGTGATCATACCTTTACTTGTTGTGCTGATCAAGTTGTCTAAAAATGCCATGGATGGTTTAGACAGGTCGGTTTCTTACGATGAGATTGGAGTTCTTTTGGCTATAAATGTTATCGTCGTTACTACTTCTTTATTGTTATTTCCTTACCTTTGGCGTGATTAAAATGCAATATTATGAATAAAAGCTGGTGGAAAATTTTGGCTATAGTTCTTGTGCTATTTTCCATTGTCGCAGGTTTTTTATTCCAGGTTCCGGCCAAGCCAATTCTTAACGAAACTATCCGGAATATTCATTTTCATGTTCCTATGTGGTTTTCCATGATTGTGATGCTGACCGTTTCTTTTATTTATAGCATCCGCTTCCTTAACTCATCCAATGAAAATGACGACCTGATGGCAGTTGAATTTACCAATGTCGGGATAGTTTTTGGAGTGCTTGGATTAGTAACTGGCGCAGTTTGGGCTAAATTTACTTGGGGAGAGGCTTGGAGCAATGACCCTAAACAAAATAGTGCCGCAATAGCTTTGCTGGTTTATTTGGCTTATTTGGTTCTTAGAAATTCACTTGACGAAGAACAAAAAAGAGGAAGGATCTCGGCAGTATATAATATATTCGCCTTTCCTATTATGGTGGTGTTACTTTTCATATTGCCCCGAATGACAGATTCTCTTCATCCCGGAAACGGAGGAAATCCAGGCTTTAATACCAAAGATATGGCTCCTGAATTACGCCCGGTATTTTACCCTGCAGTTTTTGGATGGATATTGATAAGTACGTGGATTGCTACGATCAGGTATCGTATCCGAAAAATTGAGAATAAACAGCATGAAAATAATTAATAATTAAAAAGAGATTAGAAATAGTTTTGATAACTAGTTCCAGTAAACTATAAATTCGAGTATCATGAAAAGTTTTATTCTAACAATCTGTTTAATGTTATCCTATTCTTTGATCACTTTAGCTCAGAATTCCAATGGCGTTGATATGGCCAGCGAACTAAGAGAGTCGGGTAAGATCTATGTTGTTGTCATGGTTATTGCTGTTATATTTATCGGATTGGCAATTTATCTGTTCTCAATAGATAATCGATTAAAAAAAATCGAGAAGCAAAAATAGCCTGAAATCAAGGTTTAAATTCTTTTAGTGTACTTTTTCCTGTGCCTGATTAAAATGTACTTCATACACTAAGTAATTTTGATTTCTAGTATCAGTTTTTTTCTATCAACTTTGCAGTACAATACCAATTATTCAAATTAATAAATTTATTTTATGGCTAAGTCTATAGACGCAGCGCACTCAGAAACTTCGTTTTTTGGTGATGTTTGCCAGTTTTTTGATCATGCAGCACAATTTACTTCCCATCCTGAAGGATTGCTTGACCAGATCAGATCATGTAATAGTGTTTATCGTTTTCGTTTCCCAATTCGTAGGGGAAATGGCTTTGAAGTAATTGATGCCTGGAGAGTGGAGCATTCGCATCATAAATCACCTACAAAAGGGGGTATTCGATACAGCGAAATGGTTAATGAAGATGAGGTAATGGCACTTGCTGCACTCATGACTTATAAATGTGCAATTGTAAATGTTCCATTTGGTGGGGCTAAGGGAGGAATAAAGATCAATCCAAAGGAATACACCTTGGCCGAACTTGAAACGATCACCCGCAGGTATACGGTCGAATTGATTAAAAAGAATTTCATTGGCCCCGGAATTGATGTTCCTGCACCAGATTATGGTTCAGGTGAGCGTGAAATGAGTTGGATAGCTGATACTTATCAAACAATGAACCCCGGACAGCTCGATGCTCTTGGATGTGTAACTGGAAAACCTCTTGCTTTGCATGGCATTGCAGGAAGGAAAGAAGCAACTGGCCGCGGTGTGGCCATTGCCATTCGTGAGTGTGTAGACGTTGCCGAAGACATGAAGAAATTAGGCTTTTCTGCCGGTATTTCAGGAAAGCGTGTGATTGTACAAGGCCTCGGTAATGTAGGATATCATACCATCAAATATCTTCTTGAATTTGGTGCTACTATTGTGGGTATCTGTGAGTTTGAAGGTGCAATATATAATGCATCAGGTTTTAATCTGGATGAAGTATTTGCTCATCGTAAATTAACAGGTTCAATACTTGAATTTGCTGGATCTCAAAAAGAGTTTAAAAATTCTGCCCAAGGATTAGAGCAAGATTGTGATATTCTTGTTCCTGCAGCTCTTGAAAATCAGATCACGATTGCTAATGTTGCCAATATTAAGGCCAAGATAATTGCAGAAGCAGCAAACGGGCCAACAACTCCTGATGCAGCAGAAATATTGATCAAAAAGGGATGCATCATTATTCCTGATATGTATTGCAATGCAGGTGGAGTCACTGTGTCTTATTTTGAGTGGCTTAAAAATCTATCTCATGTTGCTTTTGGAAGAATGGATAAGCGTTACGAAGAAAATGCAAATCTCAATCTGGTGAATATGGTAGAGAAAACTACCGGTGTTTCTCTTGATGCAGCCCAGAGAAGTATGATTATCAAAGGTGCTTCAGAGCTTGAATTAGTTAATTCAGGATTGGAAGATACCATGATCAGATCATATCATGAGATTAGAGAGGTTCAGCTAAGTAACCCTAAAATTGACGGACTTAGAACTGCAGCTTTTGTTAGTTCTATCGATAAGGTGGCGATATCTTATATGAATATGGGTATCTGGCCTTAATTAATCAGGCTTATTTACTATTCTGGAGCGGAATTTCACTAGTTCGCTCCAATTTATTTAGAATCGTTCTAATATAGAAACAATCTTGTTATCTTTGCTCCATGAGTTTACTATTTAGTACTTTTGTACTTGCTTTTAATTTTTTTATTTAACGCAAAGCCATGAAAAAAAGTTCAATAGCCGGTATCATTATAATCGCATTAGCAATCGGTATAATAATCAGTACTTATGCTGATTCAAGTACTTATGGCTCATTTACTGATGCTAAAAAATCTGAATCTGAACTGCATGTTGTTGGTCAGCTAAATAAAGAAAAAGAACTTTTTTATAATCCTCAACAAGATGCCAATTATTTTGCTTTTTATATGAGAGATAATCAGGGTATGGAAAGTAAAGTGGTATTCAATGGTTCCAAACCGCAGGATTTTGAGCGGTCAGAGCAAATAGTATTAACTGGTAAAATGATTGGGAATGAATTCCATGCCTCAAAAATTTTAATGAAGTGTCCTTCTAAATACACTAAAGACGAGGTAGAAGTTACTGAAGTATCTGCTTCAACAGCAAAAATTTAACGTTTAAATGGAAATACAATACATTGGAGAAAACCTTCTTCCAGGCAAGATAGGTCAATTCTTCATCATTTTATCTTTTTGTACAGCGCTGCTGGCAACCATCTCCTATTATTTTGCAACTACCACCAATCTTTCAAAAGATTCTCTTGTCAGAGCAGGTTCTGATGGATGGAAACGAATTGCAAGAATTGCCTTCCTAATCAATATTGCTGCAGTAATTGGTATTGGCTCTTCTTTATATTTTATTATTTACAATCATTTATTTGAGTACCACTATGCCTGGGCTCATTCATCTAAAATACTCCCAGTTTATTATATTATTTCTTCTTTTTGGGAAGGGCAAGAGGGTAGTTTCTGGTTATGGATGTTCTGGCAGGCTGTTTTAGGCTTTGTAGTTCTTAGAAAAGGTAAAAGCTGGGAAAACTCAGTAATGACCACTATTATGCTTTCACAGGCATTTATAGCTTCAATGCTTGTTGGAGTTGAGGTTTTTGGATTCAGGATAGGAAGCTCTCCTTTCATATTACTTAGAGATGCGGTTCCCGGACCGATCTTTCAGCGCGGCGATTATTTAAGCCTGATTACAGATGGTAATGGATTGAATCCATTACTTCAAAATTACTGGATGGTAATACACCCGCCAACATTGTTTTTAGGCTTTGCGTCTATGATTGTGCCATTTGCTTACGCTATTGGCGGTTTGTGGGAAAAAAGATATACTGATTGGGTTAAACCTGCATTACCATGGACATTATTTGCAGTAATGATCTTGGGAACTGGTATTATAATGGGTTCATTCTGGGCTTACGAGGCCTTGAATTTTGGTGGTTTCTGGGCTTGGGATCCAGTTGAAAATGCCTCAATTATTCCGTGGATGACTTTAATTGCAGCGGTACACGTTCTGATAGCCTATAAAAATTCAGGTCATTCTTATTTTACTGCTACTTTCTTGGTTCTTATTAGCTTTGTTCTGGTACTGTATGCATCTTTCTTAACCAGAAGTGGTATTCTTGGTGAAACATCCGTTCATGCATTCACCGATCTTGGAATGTTCTGGCATTTGGTATTATACGTGTTAACCTTTTTGTTCCTGTCTGTAATTTTCCTTGTTATTCGTTGGAAAGAACTTCCGATTACTAAAAAAGATGAGGAAACATACTCCAGAGAGTTCTGGCTTTTTATCGGTGCTTTGGTTATTTCGATTGCATGCCTTCAAATTTTGGCAACCACATCAGTTCCGGTATTTAATGCCATTTTTGGTACTGAGATAGCTCCCCCAGCAAATGTAATTGCTCATTACAATAAATGGCAGGTGCCCTTTGCGGTCGTTATTGCATTTATTTCAGCATTCGCACAATTCTTAAAATATAAGAAAACAGATCCCAGAAAATTCTTTGTTAGCATTTCTGTATCTCTACTTATCTCTTTAATTATTACTGCTGCAGCTGTTTACGTCATGAATATCTATACCAATGTGATGTATATTATTCTTACCTATGCTTCTGTATTCTCAATTATTGCAAATGCCAGAATACTTGGAGATGCATTTAAAGGAAAATGGCGATTGGCAGGATCTGCTGTAGCCCATATTGGTTTTGCAATGTTATTGGTTGGTGCATTGGTTGCAGCTGCAACTAATAAAATAGTTTCAATTAATAATACAGGTATTGGCTTTGGTGATGAGTTTGCAAAGAGTAATAATCCTCGTGAAAATATAATTCTTTACAAGGATGAACCAGTTAAAATGGACAGGTATACAGTTACCTACCTTGGCGATTCTGTTAAAGGAGTAAATACGTATTACAGAATCAATTACAAAGTTATTAACGAAGAAACTGGTAATACAAAAGAGAACTTTACCTTATATCCAAACGCTCAGCAAAATGCTAAGATGAAGCAGATCATCGCATCTCCGGATACAAAGCACTATTTATTCCACGACATTTATACGCATGTGAGCAGTGTGCCATTAAAGGAAGAAGACCATGAGGAACATGAGGGTCATTCTGATGATGAAAGCTATGAAAAGCCACTTACTTATGAGATTAATGTTGGCGATACTGTCAGATTTAAAGAGGGTTATGTTCTTGTTAAAGGAATTAACCGCGACGCTCAGATTCAAAATATCCCTTTAGGTGAAAGGGATATTGCTATTGGCTTGCAGCTAGAAGTGAATTCTGATGGTAAAGTATATCCATCTGAACCGATTTATCTACTTAAAGATGGTTCAAAATTTGATTTTGGTAAAAAAGTTGATGAAAAAGGGTTGAAATTTCGTTTTACTAATGTCTTCCCTGATCGAAATAAGTTAGAGCTAATGGTATACCAAAAGCCTAAGCCTGAAAAAACATGGGTGGTGTTAAAAGCAATTGAGTTCCCTTATATTAATTTATTCTGGGGCGGTACAATCATTATGGTGGTCGGATTTTTATTATCCATTTTCAGAAGAAATAAAGAAATTAAGCAAGCCTGATGAATATAGTATTACTAGGTAGTGGTAATGTAGCTACTCAATTGGGTAGGGCATTTAAAATGGCAGGTCAGAATATTGTTCAGGTGTGGAGCCAAAATATTGAACATGCTCGTGAATTGGCAGATACCTTGGCTTCAGAGCCTATTTCAGATCTGTTTGATTTGGATACCAATGCTGATCTCTATATAATTGCTGTTAAAGATGAAGCAATAAAGCAGCTGGCTCATGAATTAAAGGTTGGCGACAAGTTGATCATTCATACTTCAGGAACTACTGGAATTGATGCTTTGGAAGGTTCTTCCTCTAAGATTGGTGTTTTTTATCCTTTGCAGACCTTTTCAATGGTTAAACCAATCGATTTCAGGCAAATTCCAATTGCCATTGAAGGTAATACTCCTGAGGTAGCATCAATTATTCACGCTATTGCGGATAGGTTATCTGAAAAAGTGTTTGAATTAAGATCTGAACAGAGGAAGGTACTGCACGTTGCTGCAGTATTTGCATGTAACTTTACTAATCATCTTTTTTCATTATCTCAGGAATTACTGATTGGGCAAAACCTTGATTTTGATCTTTTACGGCCTTTAATCAATGAAACTGCCAGCAAAGTTCAGTTAAACGATCCGATCACAATGCAAACCGGCCCTGCAATACGTGGTGATCAGTCAACAATCAATGTTCATCTTGATTTGCTGGCTGGAAACCCGGAGCTGAAAGAGCTCTATAAAAAATTAAGTCAAAGCATAGTCAATTTACAAGAGCGATCTCAAGGCTGAATTTAAAATGCTATTTTTGCAGAAATGAACATTTTTAAGTTAATAATCAATTTTGAGAAAACTGCAAAGTCATCTTTGGAGTTGCCTATCGCTGAGGGAGAATCTGTTTTAGATGTCTGTCTTGATAATGGGATAGAATTACAACATAATTGTGGAGGAGTTTGCGGATGCAGTACTTGTCAGGTTTACGTCAATTCGGGCATGGATTTCCTTCAAGAAATATCAGATAAAGAAGAAGATTTTATTGACCGGGCAGTAAACCCACATATAAATTCACGTTTAGGTTGTCAGTGCGTAGTTATTGACGGTAATATTGAAGTAACAATTCCTGATCAGCATCAATTTTTAGGACATTAATAAAGTTTACAAATGGCAAACGACAAATTTGAATTACCAATTCACTGGAAAGATCACGAAGATATTGCTATGGGACTATATGAAAAGTTTGGAGATGATTTTGGTGAATCCCAGATTTATAGAATACGATTTACGGATCTTCTGGAGTGGATATTAAGTTTGCCTAATTTTGCAGGTACTCGCGAAGAAAGTAATGAAGGTCATCTGGAACAGATCCAATCTGCATGGGTTTACGAATGGCGCGATAATCAATAGGAGGTAGGGGGTAGGAAGTCGGAGGTAGGAAGTAGGAAATCGGAGGTCTGAAGTCGGAAGTCTGAAGCCAAATCTCATACATCATACCTCATACCTCAGACAACTGAAAATGGAACCAAGAACAAGGAACCAGCTGAAAGCCTAAAGGAGAAAGCTGAA
>CAMDQV010000037.1 GCA_945906015.1 Pedobacter schmidteae
AGAGTCTTTTTTCTCCTATAGACAGAGTGAAATTATACTAAGAACTACAAAGGTCCCTCACCTGCTGAAGGGCAGGTTTCGGGATGACATTGGGTTTTTGATTGAAATTTATTTTTTTAAAATCGCTATGCAGGTGTCATCCTGAACGGAGTGAAGGAAATTGTTGTATGAATGATAGTTTGTTTTACCCGCTCATTGCCGCGGCTATGAGCGGATTGAAATTATACATGCTTGGTACACCAAGCACTTGGAAAATTACGATAATCAAACCGTCACCACTACACCTTTACACAATACTCAGCACTTCTTTATTATCTTTGTAAAATCCCATGGAATTTAAGCTAACATCCGAATATAAACCTACCGGCGATCAGCCTGAAGCAATCAGGCAACTGGTAGAAGGAATAAATAATGGAGATCATTATCAAACCTTACTAGGTGTAACTGGCTCGGGAAAAACCTTTACAATTGCCAATGTAGTACAGGAAACACAAAAACCAATGCTAGTTCTTAGTCATAATAAGACCTTAGCCGCACAGCTTTATGGTGAATTCAAACAATTTTTTCCAGATAACGCGGTCAATTACTTTGTATCCTATTACGATTATTATCAGCCTGAAGCCTATATCGCTTCATCAAATACATACATAGAAAAAGACCTGCAGATCAACGAGGAAATAGAAAAACTCAGACTTCGAACAACCTCTGCACTCATGTCGGGACGCAGAGATATAATTGTTGTTTCATCTATTTCTTGCATCTATGGCATGGGAAATCCAGAAGATTTTTCAAACTCAGTTTTTCGTTTCGCCGTTGGCACTAAGGTTAGTAGGAATGCATTTTTACATCGCTTAGTAGAGATATTATACTCCAGGACTACAACCGACTTTCGACGTGGAACCTTCAGAGTAAAAGGAGATACGGTGGATATTTACCCGGCATATATGGATTTTGCTTACCGGGTTTCATTTTTTGGTGACGATATTGAAGAATTGAGCGCCATCGATCCTGCTTCAGGCAAAACCATTGAGAAAATGTCGCATATGGCTATTTTTCCAGCCAATTTATTTGTTACCCCAAAAGAGCGCTTTACAGAGTCTATTTGGGCTATTCAGGAGGAGCTTGAAAGCCGTAAACAGCAGTTTATTAATGAAAAGCGTTTCTTGGAGGCCAAGCGTTTGGAGGAGCGAGTAAACTATGATCTTGAAATGATCAGAGAGCTTGGATACTGTAGCGGAATTGAAAATTATTCTCGTTTTTTTGATGGAAGAACCCCTGGAATGCGTCCATTCTGCCTGCTAGATTATTTTCCGAAAGATTATTTAATGGTAATTGATGAAAGCCATGCAACGGTGCCACAGATTCGTGCAATGTATGGTGGAGATAGATCTAGAAAACTTTCTTTAGTAGATTACGGATTTCGCTTACCGGCGGCATTAGATAACCGGCCATTAAATTTCAATGAGTTCGAGAAACTTGCACCTCAAACTATTTATGTAAGTGCAACACCAGGCGATTACGAAATGGAGCAAACCGAAGGCCTCTTTGTAGAACAGGTGATTCGACCTACAGGCCTCCTTGATCCAGTTATTGAAATTAGACCCGTAGGTAATCAGGTGGATGACCTTCTGGATGAAATTGATAAAACGGTTAAATTAGGAGATAGGATTCTAGTTACTACTTTAACCAAACGTATGTCTGAGGAACTGACCAAATACATGAACCGCCTCGGAATCAAAGTGCGATATATCCACTCTGAGGTAAAAACACTAGAAAGAGTTGAAATTCTAAGAGACCTTAGACTGGGTGTTTTCGACGTTTTAATTGGCATAAACCTGCTTCGTGAAGGGCTAGATCTGCCAGAGGTTTCATTGGTAGCCATCCTGGATGCCGATAAGGAAGGATTTCTTAGGTCGGAACGTTCCTTGATTCAAACTATTGGCAGAGCAGCAAGAAATGACCGGGGACGGGTAATTATGTATGCCGATAAGATTACTGCCAGTATGCGTGTAACAATCGACGAAACTAATCGCAGAAGAGAAAAACAGGTTGCTTATAACACTAAGCATGGAATAACTCCTCGCACCATTGGGAAGTCGCGTGAAGCTATCATTGAGCAAACCTCGATCATGGATTTCAAGGGTGGCGTTCAAAAAGCATATGTAGAAAAAGAAATGACCGACAATCTTGTGGCAGATCCGATCGTTCAATACATGAGCCAGCAAGAACTTCAAAAATCAATTGAAAAAACTAAAAAGGACATGGTTTTGGCAGCCAAAGAGATGGACTTCCTCCTGGCAGCAAAATTAAGAGATGAAATGTATGCTCTTGAAAGAATCATGGAGGAACGGTTTTCCTGATGTCGGCCTTGAATTTAAAGACATTTTAACGCTAATCTTGTCAAAAACTGTTAAACTAACAAACAATGAACGGCCAATACAGAAAAGATATCTATCACGGACTTGAAGTAGATATCATTCTAAAAAAAGATCAGCGAAGTGGTGCCCGAACAAGAGGAATTGTACAAGCAATACTAACCAGTTCGGCCTTTCATTCACATGGGATAAAGGTAAGGCTTGAGGATGGGCAAGTGGGTCGGGTTACCCCCAATGGATCAAGTATAGTATAAGGGTTAGGGGATTCAAAAGATTAATAAGTTCGTAATTCGAGTGTAACATTTAATTTGCGTAGATGGTATTCAAAAATTTATCTCTTATCTTTGTAAACAGAATTTATTCTCATGGGATTATTAAAATTTTTATTCATTACCATCTGTATTTTATGGTTGATCAAAATGATCGGCCGTTTGCTTTTACCCGTCTTATTCCAAAAAATGATGACAAAAGCACAAAATCAGGCTAATCAGAAATATCAGCAACAACACCCTGAACCGGATGGCCATATCCGTGTCGCTTATATGCCCCCTAAAGACAAACATCCGGGTGATGATGCCGGTGATTTTGTTGAGTATGAGGAAATAAAAGCTCCTTGATTTCAAATTAATCTCATTTTTATTAAAATCTCAATGCACTCATATGGTTCATTATGGGCTATAATTCATAGAAATTGTACATTTATTAAGATTTATTTTCATAAAGCGCAATAACAAGCATTGCAGGTTTAAGCTTTTTTCTATTTTTGGCATTCAACTAATTTAAGCAGAATGAATAACTGGTTTAAACGCAATGGTATACATCTGGCCATCATAGGAATATTTATCGCCTTATGTTTTGTATATTTTAGTCCGGCATTGCAAGGTAAAGCCTTGTATCAGAGCGATGTTCTCATGGCTCAGGGCATGCAAAAGGAAATCATGGATTTCAAAGCAAAAGACGGAAAGGGTCCATTATGGACAAATTCTATGTTTGGGGGAATGCCGGCTTTCCAAATCTGGGTTCAATATCCAAATAACGTAACAACTTATGTTATTTCCTCCTTGAAAACTATATTTCCAAATCCAATCGACACTGTTTTATTGTACCTTTTAGGTGCCTATCTTTTATTCTGTGTATTAAGAATCAACCCATGGTTGGCGGCGGCTGGTGCTATAGCATTCGCTTTTTCATCCTATAACTTTCAGATCATAGATGCTGGACATAGCAATAAAGCGATGGCAATTGCATTTTTCCCGCCAATCCTGGCAGGTATCATACTGACATTTAGAAGGCAATATATTTTAGGTGCAGTTTTAACTGCCCTGTTTCTTGCCATTGAGATCAGAACGAATCATATCCAGATGACTTATTATCTGTTTATTGCACTGCTTATTTATGTTGGAATTGAATTATACCATGCTGTTAAGAGCAAATCAAGCAAAGATTTTATTAAAACATTCGGTTACCTGGCGGCAGCTTCAGTTCTTGCTATTGCAGTAAATGCAGGTATGTTATGGACTACCTATGAATATGGTACAGAAACCATTCGTGGAAAATCCAATTTAACTACTGATAAGTCTGAACCTAACAACGGACTAGACAGAGAGTACGCTTATCAATGGAGCCAAGGTGTAGGTGAAAGTTTAACATTCTTAGTTCCAAATGCGTACGGTGGAGGTTCAGGACCTAATTTGGACGAAAAATCGGAAGTAGCCAAAGCACTAGCTGCCAAAGGAATTCCTGCAGAACAACTATTACCTGCCATGCAGCAATTGTCACAAGTAGGATTATCCACCTATTGGGGTGATAAACAATTCACTTCAGGTCCCTGGTATTTTGGAGCAATCATTTGCTTTCTGTTCATACTAGGACTTTTCATTGTCAAAAACAGAATAAAGTGGTGGATATTGAGTGCCAGTATTCTATGTCTTCTACTTTCTTTTGGAAGGCATTTACCATTCCTTTCAGATCTGTTCTTCAACTATTTCCCGCTTTATAATAAGTTCAGGGCGGTTGAATCAATCCTAGTTATCGTCGGATTTTTAATTCCGATTTTGGCAATTCTTGCAGTAAAAGAAGTTGCTTCACAAACTGAAGACCCTAAAAAACTTCAAAAAAATCTGTTGTATAGTTTATACCTCACTGGCGGACTTTTAATCATCTTGATTGTATTACCAACTGCATTTTTGAGTTTTAAAACTCAAAATCACGGACTATTCATAGAACAATTAACTCAGATAACCAACGGCGATAAAGGTTTTGCTGATACTATTGCAGATGCTTTAGTTAAAGACAGAATAAGCCTGGCAAGAATGGATGCACTGCGTTCTCTACTATTCGTTTTAATTGGCGCAGGATTAATTTGGGCACTCATTAAGAAAAAAATGAACCCCCAGTTTGTATTCATCACATTAGCAGTTGTAGTTCTTGTTGATCTTTGGAGCATTGACAGACGTTACCTGAATAATGAAAAGTTTGTTGAAAAAAACGTTCTGGCTCAGCAATTTGAACCAAGAGATGTAGATCAACTGATCATGCGTGATCAATCCTACTACAGGGTGTTAGATCTAAGTCAGGGTAATCCTTTTTCAAATTCTGTACCTTCTTACTTTCATAAAAGTCTGGGAGGTTATCATGCCGCTAAACTTAAACGTTACCAGGAAGTACTAGATAAACAATTCAATGGAGCGATCAATGAAGATGTCTTAGACATGCTGAATACTAAATACTTGATCACTGCCGACCAGAATGGACAAAAAGAAACGATGAAAAACCGCGCAACAGCAGCGGGGCATGCATGGTTTGTTCAAAAGGTAGAGTATGTAAAAAATGCTGATGAGGAAATGATGGCGATAAGTAGCTTCGATCCTAAAAATGTAATGGTAGTTGATCAAAAATTCAAATCGCTGATTGATATAAATAAAGTTGGTTATGATGGCAATGGGTTCATCAGATTGACCAATTATCATCCTGACCATCTGACGTATGAGTATTCATCAGGCCGAGATGCCTTAGCTGTATTTTCTGAAATGTGGTACGATAAAGGCTGGAATGCCTACGTTGATGGTGAAAAAATACCTTACTTCAGGGCAGATTATATTTTACGGGCTGCTCAATTACCGGGTGGAAATCATAAATTGGAATTCAAGTTTGAACCTACTTCTTATTATACCGGAGAGACTATTTCACTGATAGCATCCATTCTTTTATTGCTTTCTTTAGGATATGCGATATTTTTGGAGGTTAAAAGAAAAGAAATTAAGGCCTAAAAATGAGTGTGACTTACGAATTTACCTAGGCGTCATGCAAGTCAAATTCGTCAGTCGCTGTTGTTAGTGTGACTGACGAAATAACTTTCCGCTCAGTCAGGTGATTTCGTAAGTCGCTATTGATTACCTATCAATCATTCGTCTTTCTATGCTTCAGGTAATACAAGCCTAGCTTTCCGCCAATCAGCACATGATTAAAAATAGTAGGTATCAGGCCATAATGCTTTGAAAAAATATGAAATCGCTCTACAAGGCTTTGGCGATGCTTTTTCTTTGACATACCTCCCACCAGATATTTAGCAACATACATTCTTACATTCACGATATTTTTGGCCTTTTTAGCTGCCTTGATGATCCAGTCGATATCAGAACTTAACTGATAATTCAGGTCGTAGGGCTCAGCAAGTGCTCTGCGGATATAGATTGCTTGGTGGCTGATACACATCCCAAACTTAAAATCTCGCCAGGTAAAATTCTCAGGTGTAAGATGTCGTCTTTGCCCAAGACTATTCCAGTTTTGATCAAACATCTCTGTCTCACCATAGTAGATATCCGCATCAGGTTGAGTGGCAAAAATCTTTTCTACGGTATCTGAAGAATAGATCTCATCACCCGAATTCATAAACAGAACATAATCACCTGTGGCCAATAAAAGACCTTTATTCATCGCATCGTAAATGCCCTTATCACTTTCTGATACCAATGTGCCTATTCGGCCTTCATATTGCTTTAAAATTTCTAAAGTCCCATCGTTCGAAGCACCGTCAATAAGCAGGTATTCAATGTTTGCATAACTTTGATTCAAGACCGAAAGCACCGTACGTTCAATGTCATGAACATTATTATAAACAATGGTAATAACAGTTAATTTAGGCTGGAACATGGTTATTTAACAAAGATTTATACAATTCGATATGCTGCCCCGCAATGGTACCTTCAGCAAAATAATCCTCAACAGTTTGACGGGCATTGAAATTTAATTCTGCCATATCTGGATAATTATAAATCCAGGCTATACCTGCTGCAAGATCAGCAGATGATCTATATTCAGCAAGATATCCATTGTATTTATGCTTCACCATATCCGGAATACCCCCCGTTGCAAAGGCCGCAAGTGGAGTTCCACAGGCAAGGCTCTCCATCACGGTATTGGGTAGGTTATCTTCTAATGAAGGCGCCAAAAATACGTCGGCTGCACTGTAACAAAGTGCTAGTTTTTGATCATCAGAGATAGTGCCAAGAAAAGTAGTAGGTATTGAAAACTCAGGAACATTCTTTTGATCTCTGTTGCCAAATACAAGCAACTCAACTGAATCAGTCGATACCTGATGATTTTTGATAAAAAGGTCAATGGCTTCAATTAAATAAGGTGTTCCTTTATGCAGATCTTTCCGAGAAGGCATAAAGCCACTCATCAAAATAAATTTTCCGTGATCTAAGCCCAATTTTGCTCTAGCCTCTAACTTAGCTGTTGGTTTAAATACATACGTATCTAATGTATTGGGGATGTTTACAACATTAGCAGAGCTAAAAATGCTACTCTTTTTAATAGATTCAGCCATCCATTTGCTTGGTGCAATAACCGTTAGATCTAGTTTGCTATAGGCATTTTTCTTCGTTTTCCACATCCTATGCGAGCTGTCATCTGGCCCCTGATAGTTCAAAATGGGACAATTACCGCATTCCTTTAAAAAATGATCACAATCGTAGCGCACATGGCATCCTCCTGTAAAGGCATTGCTATCATGAAATGTCCAAACGATAGGCTTATTCAAATCGGATAGCTTAGCAAGGTCTTGCGGCCTTAAAAAAGCATGATTGATCCAATGGAGGTGAATGATATCAGCAGATTTTAGTAATTGATGTCCCGAAATATCCTTACCCCAAACCGGGAATGAGAATGGAATCGGTACATTTTTGGTAAATAATTTTGCTATAATACGCTCCAGGATTATTCCGAATGCAGCAAAAAACTTTGAAAAAAAGCTTTTTGACAGATTCAGGACTTCAGGATTAGCTTTGAAAAGAAAATTTACAGCAAGCTCCGAATCAAGTCCCTTAGCTTTAAGAGCTTTATTTAGACGCATACAGGCCCTGCCTGCACCCCCATTTCCGGCATACGTATTAAGATGGACAATTTTCACTACCCAAAAATACATTTCATTGGGCTAATTGCAGGAATTGATTTCCATTAACAGCTCAATTCCTTTCTAAAATAATGTTGATATGTAAACATTCATTCTTCATCTAAAAATTCAAGAGAGATAAAAACGATTATTAAGACCCATTTGGAGTTTACATACAAAAAGTTGAAGCCTTATTTTAAAAAGAACCACCCCCTTAATTCCCCCGCCAGCGGTGGACAAGGGTGGCTAAGAAATTTGATATAATTTAATGATTCAGTATTAAACTAAATTCCTTTATCCGACATACTGTCCCCCGCGGCTATGAGCGGAATGAAATGATAAATGGTAGGCAGGAAAATCCAGAAATAGGAAAACTTATATCAATCTTAAGTAAATCGTCCATTCACTGAACCTCCGTTCACCTCTCTTCCGCATTGACTGGTGCGGCAATGATAACCCCAGCCCTCGCAGAACCTTTCATAGCATCAGGCGCAGCGGTAGCATTTATTCGCTTTTGTTTATTGTTTTTTAAAGGCACTCATGGTCTCGTCGTACCGCCTCGGCATGGTCCTTTTTTGCTACAGAAAAAGAACTAAGCCCCCGCGGCTATGAGCGGAATGAAATTATGAATGGCAGGTAGCTAAATCTAGGCACAGGAAAACTTATATCAATCTTAAACAAATCGTCCATTCACTGAACCTCCGTTCACCTCTCTCCCGCATTGACTGGTGCGGCAATGACAACCCCAGCCCTCGCAGAACCTTTCATAGCATCAGGCGCAGCGGTGGGATTTTTGGTACTTTTTTCCTATAGAAAAAGGACTAAGCCCCCGCGGCTATGAGCGGAATGAAATGATAAAATGCTTGGTGGGTACCACCAAGCACTTTCCTATGCTTGGTAATTCTCGACACTAAAATTAAAAACCACCCCCTTTTATTCCCCCGCCAGCGGTGGACACTGATCGGCTAAGTATAATTTGATATAAGTTGTAAATATCAATCCAATCCAAAAATTTCTTTATCCGACATACTGTCCCCCGCTGGCGGGGGTAGGGGGTGGTTTTTACAGGTTTAAATAATCTCAAACCACCCCCATTGACAAAAAAGCAGGAATTGATTTCCATTAACAGCTCAATTCCTTTATAAAATAATGTTCATATGTAATCTTTTTGTTTTCTTTGTTGATTCATGGACAATAAATTAACCGACCAGAAATTCTGGACAAACTACTGGGAATCAAAGCCTGATCTGGCCATTTCAATTGATAAAAATTATTTATTCCACCAGCAGCTGGAACAAATAACCAAAAAAAATAAGATTCAAACTGCCATAGAACTTGGCGGATTCCCAGGTTATTATTCCATATTCCTCAAAAAATATTTGGGCGTTAACACTACCTTATTTGATTATTTCATTCATCAGGATATCTTAAGAAAGGTATTAACTAAAAATGGTCTGAATGAAGATGATATTACCGTAATTGAAGCAGATCTTTTCCAATATCAACCGAAAGAGAAATATGATCTGGTAATTTCTTGTGGCTTAATTGAACATTTTAAGGATACTAAGGATATTATACAGAGGCATCTGGAATTCTTAAAACCCGAAGGCACCTTATTGATTACTCTCCCCAATTTTAGAGGTGTGAATGGCTGGGTTCAAAAAACTTTTGACCGAGCTAACTACTTGAAGCATAATATCGATTGCATGGATCCAGAATTGCTAAAAAATACGTTAGAAGACCTTGATTTAATGGTAGTTAAGTCATCGTATCTTGGCAAATACAGTATCTGGCTTGAAAATAAGGATCAGAAATCAAGGCTCACAAAGGCCTTTATTAAATCCATCTGGTTTATTGGCAAAGTTGCCACGACCATCATCCCGTTTGAATCAAAGGTTTTATCTCCCTACATCATCCTGGAGGCTAAAAATAAACTTTAAGCACGGTTTATACTCTGTTTGGCAAAGCGAAGTATTCTTTGCCATAAACTTCCCTTCCTGTTTTTAAGGAACTGCTTAATAGACTGATAAGCCTGCTGATCCTCTTTGATTGTTACAGGAAAAGAATGGATAGGTTGTGGATTAATGATCACATTATAGATATCATTCAAACCGGAATGGATTCCTGTACCATCATGACCAATATTATTAATTAATGATTGGGATGGATTCAGTGTTAATCCCCCCTTCAAAAAAATTGAGGCATACCATCGAATAGCCCAGGAATTATTTTTTCCGCTTTTAAATTCTTCGATCTGTTTCCAAAAATTCATAGACCCCTCAATAGAGAACTGATACTTTTTTTCACTATTAAACTGACTGATCAATTGATCAATATCAGGCTCAAAATTAATCCAGGCACGATCCCAAGTTGCCCATCCCCAGCTGGTGGCAGCGCGGTAAAAAAATGTTTCTGGTAAACGCTCGTCATTCAAAGCGTACATATAGGCCCCAACATGCATAACCTTATCTTCATTCTGATACCGTTTCAGCGCATCGTTAAAATATTGGAGTGTATAGCTGGAGCTAATCAGGTCATCTTCAAATACAATCACCTTACCATATTCTTTTACTAATCTGCTGACTCCATCGATAATTGAATCAGCCAATCCCATATTGCTTTTTCGCTCAATAATCTCAACCTCCATAAAACCATCAACAGATCTGATAATCTCCCTGACTTGCTCAACAAGTGTTTGGCTGCTTTCATTTTTAAAAGCATCAGAAAAAATAAAAAGCCGGGATTCTTGAGCTAATAAATTTTGCTTTAAAAACTTGATCGTGCGTCTGGTATGTTCCGGACGGTTATAAACGAATAAAGCAATTGGAGCAAAATTTTGCATGATCTAAAGTAAAAATTCAATTGGTAAATGAACTAATAAAATATGATTAGTATACCTTGCTAACACATTTTGAATCTTTAGGTTATAAAATTAGTAGAATACAAAAAATCTTACTATTACTTAAGCTCTGGTTCATTAAAAGCCTTTTGTCTACCCTTGTACTTTTCACGAATTTCAGAAACGGCTTCCTTAGAAATTTTATCCCCCTTATTTGACCATGAATTTCGGATATAATTGGCCACTTGGGCAATATCCTCATCAGAAAAATTACTATTCGAAGCAAGAGCAGGCATTTCACCGCTAATCTCAGGAGTCTTATAAACTTTTGTCCCGATTGTTATTGGTCCGTTCAAGCCATAAAGTATAACTTTTATCAACCTGCTCTTATCTCCTGTAACCCAATCAGACTTATTTAAAGGTGGCGCCAATCCATTTATTCCATTACCATCAGGACTATGGCAAGTTTGGCAAATAGAACGGAACAGCGTTGCACCTTTAGGAAATTCTTTTGAAACATCCACAGAATTTCCACTCTTTTTCTCCTTATCTTCAATGATCTTTTTCAATCGCTTACTGATAGCAAGACTCGTATCGGCGGCAAGCTCCTTGTAAAATACTGTTTCCCTATTCTTTAAATTGCTGATTACCGCATCGGCTACATACATATTATTGGGATATTTTTTTGCCAGATCAGCCAATAATTGTTTAGCAGCTATTGAATCAAATAATGCAAGATATGGATTCAAAAATGCAAGATATGGAGCTGCAAGCGTATCATCCTGATTTAATATCAGTCTAAAAATGGTCAGAAACTCTTTATAATTATCCTTATTCATGACAGAAGGAACACTGTTTAATGCCTGCATTCTAAGGACCCAGTTACTATTTTTCAAGAGAGGAAGAACATCCTCTTTCTTTAAAACAGACAATCCTTCCATTGACCAAAGTGCATGAACAGCTGCCAATGGCCTGCTGGTATTATTTAATAGTTTTCTTAGAGGAATTTCTAGTGCTTTATTTTTAGAATCGACAATCAGTTGCTGGGCCTTGTTACGAACCCATCCATTTGAATGATCTAATAGCTTAATTAAACGACCAGAAGCATTTGAAATACTCAATTGCTCTACCTTTTTACCATTGGGAACTATTTTATAAATACGACCATAATTAATTGGCTTAGAGAGGTTTCTTGCCTTGATTTGGCCTCTTAAATACGGGGTTAAATAGATTTCATGCTGAATAATTCCTCGATACATATCTACTACATACAGCGCTCCGTCGGGTCCTACCGACAAATTCACAGGTCTAAACCGTTCATCATTACTTGCCAAAAATTCACGGTCTTTATAGGCCTGTTTCCCAGTAACCGTATAGCCTGTATTAATCAAGATATTCCGCTTAATGAGATTTGCAGAGGGTTCAGCAACAAACGCATTTCCATAATAATCTTCACCAAATAAGGTGCTACTGAAAATCACTGGTCCGCATGCCGCTGTAAAATTAACCAAACGTAGGCTGCTGTCAAGAATTCCAGCCATATATGCCCGGTTCACACCCAGAGTCTGCCTGATAGGATACACTTTATTATTCTTG
>CAMDQV010000038.1 GCA_945906015.1 Pedobacter schmidteae
AGGCTTGAGTGATGATTTGGCTGGTATTGCTATGAGTCATCAGGATCAATATGTGCGAGAATGGACTGTTCGTTTAATTGGAGACAAAAGAAAAGTCTCTTCAGCATTAGCTGCTAAGCTAGCAACGCTGTCAGCTAATGAAACTAATGTGATAGTTAGGAGCCAATTGGCAGCTACTTCAAAAAGATTAGCTGGATCCTTTGCTATTCCAATACTAAAAAATCTGATAATCAATCATGATGATTCAAATGATCCGGATATTCCACTTCTTATCTGGTGGGCCATTGAAGCCAAAGCCGAAACTGATAGAGATGCTTTGATCTCCGTTTTTGCGGAAAAAAAAATATGGCAAAAAAAGCTAGTTCAAGATGTACTGTTAAAACGATTGATGCAACGTTACATCCTATCGGCAGGAGATGCAAATTATAAAGCTGCCTCAAGATTGATTAGTCTTGCACCTTCAAAGGCAGCTACTAAAATACTGATGAGCGGTTTACGTGAAGGACTTCGGGGCCGGGATGCGATTGGTTTGTCAGCTGAGTTGACCAAAGCTATTCAGCCTTATCTGGCCGAACTATTTGGCGCTCCACTGGTGATGGCTATCCGGCAGGGAAATGTAGGTGCCGTAAAAAAGGCACTGACTGTTATAGCAGATGAAAACGCAAATTTTGACCATCGTTTATCCTATATCCTGATCTTTGGTCAGACAAATCATCCGGAGTCTGTACCTATTTTATTAACTATTATTGAAAGTAGTAAGTCTACCGGAGCAATGAAAGAGGCCGCTCTGCTAGCCCTACAGCGTTATGATGTTGATGAAATTGGTATACGGATTGTAAAAGCATACCCTCAGTTTAGAGGAGATACCGGTGTTCGAAATGCTGCATTGGATCTTTTTGCCAGCAGAACAAGCTGGGCAAAAGAGTTGTTCACTGCAATTTCAGAAACAAAGCGAATCAGTAAGGATGATGTACCTGATCAGGTTGCACGCAGGTTTAAACAACTGAACAACCCTAAAATCAGTACAACGGCAGACAACTATTGGCCAAATGTTAAACTGTCAACATCTTCTGAAAAGAACGATGCCATTGCTAAATACTCAAAGTTGATTAAATCTGGCTCTGGGGATATAAAAAAAGGAAGAATACTTTACTTAGCCAATTGCGGCTACTGCCATCGTTTGTTTAATGAAGGTGGTAATATTGGTCCAGAGCTCACAGGCTATGAACGCAGCAATCTGAACTACTTTTTGCTAAACGTGGTTAATCCAAATGCGGATATTAGAGAAGGTTATGGACTTCATCGTATCATAACAAAGGATGGGCGTACCCTAGAAGGTAAGCTTATAGCAAGCAATGGAGATACCCATACCATTCAAACGCAGGCAGGTAAAGAGATCATACTTTCTGTAAACCAGATTAATGAAATGAAAGCATTACCGGTATCCATTATGCCTGAACGGATATTGGATCGTTTGAATGAACAGGAAGTCAAGGATTTATTTGCTTATATAATGAAGATTAAGGCTATTTAATTAGGATTATACTTCAACCATAATGTGATTGATGTATGCCAGGATTAGCTGCGCTGATCTTGAGTAGGGGGCGTTACAAACATAAGCCTTACGCTTCTCGTGCCTCGAAGCTATACTTTGTTGTTTTTAATCGTACCTCAAGCGTAATGTGATTGATGTGTGCCAGGATTAGCTGCGCTGATCCTGAGTAGGGGGTTCTACAAACATAAGCCTTGCGCTTCTCTCGTATCAAGAAGTTTTAATCGTAACTCAAGGGTAATGTGATTGATGTATGGCAGGATTAGCTGCGCTGATCCTGAGTAGGGGGCGTTACAAATATAAGCCTTGCGCTTCTCGTACCTCGAAGCGTGGCTTTGTTGTTTTTAATTGTACCGCAAGCGTAATGTGATTGATGTATGGCAGGATTAGCTGCGCTGATCCTGAGTAGGGGGCGTTACAAACATAAGCCTTACGCTTCTCGTGCCTCGAAGCGTGGCTTTGTTGTTTTTACTCCGCCTTTTATCCGCCTAGGGCGGATAAGGCTGCGTTAAAACAACAAAGCCCTTTCTGCTCACAGCAGAAAAGGCTTTTCGTTTGTCGGGGTGGCAGGATTCGAACCTACGACCTCCTGGTCCCAAACCAGGCGCGATACCGGGCTACGCTACACCCCGAAAATTAACAATGATTGTAAATACGTTTCAGTCGCTAAGGGTTTGCAAATATAGACTTTTCATGATTTTTGACAAATATATTTCAAAATATATTTTAATGGTTACGATAAAAATCGTATAAAGTGTTTAACAATAAGATAAAGTATAATTATTGACTAATTAAACCATGTTTTTACCTATCAATAAAAAAAAGCTTTTCCTAATTATCAGAAAAGCGATAAAAGGTATATTTTTAATTAAATTACTATAAAAATATTTATCAGCATACCTTAGTATATTGCAAACAGGTTAAACAAAAAAATAAATTGACATTCAGCAGATCATGGATGTCTTTTTAGCAGTTATTTTTGCACCACAAATAAATTATAAAGTATTAAAATATGAGAAAATTAAGTCTGTTTGCCATTGCGGCATTATTAGCATTCACAGCATGTAACAGTGGTACAGAAAAATCTGAAACAACAAGTCAAGATACATTGTCTGAAGCTGTTGTACCTGCACCAGTTGAAAAAGAAATTTCAATTACCATTAATGCAGGTGATGATATGATGTATGATCTTTCAGAAATTAAAGTCAAAGAAGGTCAAACTGTAAAATTAACGTTGAATCATACTGGTAAACTTCCAGTAGAAGCCATGGGTCATAACTGGACATTACTTGCTCAAGGAACTATTGTTTCTGATTTTGCAGCAAAAGCTATGACGGCAAAAGATAGTGATTATATCCCTGCTGGCGCAACTGAGGTTATTGTACATACCAAATTGATTGGCGGTGGTCAATCAGATACAATTACATTCTCTGCACCTGCAAAAGGTATATATGAGTTTATATGTACTTTCCCAGGACATGTAGGAATGATGAAAGGCACATTTTACGTGGAATAATATCGTTCATTCAATCAAATCTTAAAAGCCCGGAATACTATATTCCGGGCTTTTTTTTGTTAAAATTAATCTGAAAAATAGTCCAAATTTTGATTGTGATAGTTTTTAAATAGGCTATGACACTATTTTTTTAAGCTATAGTTTAGCTAGAAATAATAGATTATTGCTGTAATACTAGAAATAAAAAAATGTTTAAATATGGGCAGTATTGCTGACGATATAAAAAGTAACAATTCATGTTATTCATACTGTCATATTAGTGTTTTATATTTTTAAGCCTTTAAATGGCATTAAATAGGGATACTACAAATTCAAATAAATAACGCTTTTGCTTTTATTCAAATCAAGATTTCTATAATATTCAAATTGAATTTAAAACAAATACGCTTGATAGTCAGCTGTCCATATTTTATGTTTATATATTTCTAAAATTTCCACTAGATTTCTTAAATTCGTTTATTATGCAAAAATTGATCATAGATCTTAATAGTAAAAATAAACTAACAAGCATTAATTTGTTCTTAAAGCTCTAAATGCGTCTTTTCCGAATAATAAATTTTCTTATACACCAAATTTGAAGCTAAAATAAATTAGGGTAATTAAGACATTATCCAAATCGTAAACTGATTGCATACTAAACGAGATATACAACAGAACTTAATCAAGAATTGCAAACCTGAGCCATTAAATCACCAAAATATTAAAATTATGAGAGCATATAGCAATAACATACTTCAGATAAATAGTTTATCGAAATTATTTTTAAGCTTTTCGTTTCTATTTTTTATCCTTGTTTTCAGTTCATCAAATGTATGTGGTCAGTTGCCCGCTAAAACAATTTCCCTTTTTGATGGAAAAACCCTCAAGGGTTGGAAAACCGTTAATCCGGCTGATGAAAAACTATGGTTTGTTGCCGATAGCGCTATCAAAAGCGGAGATGGTGTGAATAAAATTCTATCTAACACCTATTTACATACCACCCAAGAATATAGTGATTTTGAATTTCGTTGCCTTTTCCGCTTATCTGGCGATCCTAAAACAGGTTTGATAAACAGCGGCATTCAATATCGTTCAATTGTTAAAGGAGGAAAAATGGTAGGATATCAGGCTGATATTGGAACTAATTATTGGGGGGATATTTATGATGAACATCGCCGCGGCAAACTAGTCGGTGGAGATCTTAGTACACTATCACATCTCCTTAAAGAAGATGGATGGAACAGCTATATTATTCGTTGCAAAGGCAATCTTCATGAACTTTACATTAATGGGATAAAAACCTGTGAATATCTTGAAAAAGATCCCAAAATACCTAGCAAGGGTGTTATTTCGGTTCAAATTCATAGTGGAGGTGTTGCACAAATTGAGTTCAGGGATCTCACCATATCCGAAATTCCCTGATTAAAAAAGATCTAATCATCTAAAACTCATTATCAGCCCTTTATCAAATAGGCCGAACCTAAAAATCTATGCTTTGTTTACTATTATATTCTAAAAAAATAATGAAAGTTATCAATTTAATCATTGCAGTTTTGCTCGTAACAAATCTGCACTTTGCTCCAACAGTATTTGCTCAAGCAAAAAAAACACAATCTGTACGCACTCAGATTAATACACCAGAGCAGCAGCTTGCAGGATTTAAAGTACCTAAAGGTTTTATTATTGAACTTGTTGCCAGCGAAAGAGAGGGCGTTATCAACCCAATCGATCTCACATTCGATGATGCTGGAAGGCTTTGGACCCAAACCGCTAGAATGTACCCTCTTGATCCGATAGTTGACATTCAATGGAATGATTTGCTAAAACTGATGAATGATCAAGAAGCGCAGAAAAATCATCCTAACTTTAAAAGGATACTGGATTTATACCAAGGCAAAACCAAGGGTACCGACAAAATACTGGTGCTCTCTGATCTTTATGGCAAGAATCCTGTAAAAAGCACTATCTGGGCAGACAGTCTTACTATTCCGTCAAGTATTTTACCCTTTAAAAATGGAGCTTATGTGGCGCAAGGTTCTGAACTTTTTTTTCTGAATGATACCGATCAGGATGGGAAAGCCGATCAGCGGAATCCCTTAATCACGGATTTTGGTTTTACAGATACCCATACAATGGCCCATGTTCTTATCCGAGCACCCGGCGATTGGATTCATTTTAGCCAGGGAGCCCTAAACAAAAGTGGTGTTTCTTCTTTAACAAGCGATGCCAAATTAAAGATTGATTATAGCAAAATTGCCCGCTTTTCAATGGATGCTAAAAAACTGGAACTGGTAAGTTCTGGTCTCAATAATATTTGGGGCTTTCAGCTCCGTGCAACCGGACAGTGGTATGGTTCTGAGGCTAACGATTTAGGTTATTCGGTTGTTCCAATGGAATCCGGCTCGGGCTTTCCGGGTATTGGAAATGAGCGTTTACGTCCTTATCAGCCATTCATGCCATCGCTTCACGAGTTTCGTGTTGGTGGAACCGGTATATCGGGAACAGCATTTGCTGACGATACCTCTGGATCATTTCCTGATGAATTTAAAAATGTAGCATTTCTTGCAAATCCTATCACCAGTTCAATTAATGCGGTTAAGATTGTCCGCAATGCTGATGGTACCGTTACCGCTAATCATTTACCAGATTTGCTGACTTCTGATGACGACTGGTTTCGGCCGGTTAATATGGAATTTGGCCCTGATGGATCTCTCTATATCGCTGATTGGTACAATAAGATCATTTCACACAATGAACTCCCAACCACGCACCCAGATCGTGACAAGACACATGGTCGTATCTGGCGTATTCGTCATATCAGTCAAAAGCCACGTACTATCCCTAATTTCTATGAAGTAAAAACCGAACAACTGGTCAATTACCTTAAGTCGTCTTCACTTTGGGAAAAACGTGCTGCATGGCATCAAATCTCAGATCGCCCTATATCAGAAACCAAGGGCTTAGCAATGGGCATTGTAACGCTTGCTTCAGATGAATCACAGGATGAAATCACGCGGATACATGCATTATGGTCATTAGAAGGAATTAAACACTATGATGCTAAACTCCTTTCTTTACTTTTAAAATCACCTTTGCACGATCTTAGGCGCGAAGCTATTCGTTCTTTGACAAGCTTTTCACTAAAACCATCGCAAATAGCCGGCGCGATAAAAGAACATATTGAAGATAATAATCCGGCAGTTCGCTCACAGGTAATTCGCACGCTTACCGAAGCTGGTGGAGCAGACCATTCTGTTATTGATATACTGGTTCGTGCATGTAAACCTGAGTTTCCTGGTAATACAATGGGAGGGGCTTATGAAAGAAAATTTGAACGCTTTCTTGCCCGCAGGGCGCTCGAACAATACGCAGTAGAATTACAAGCGTACATAGATGCGCCGATTGCTACCGATATTCCCGTCACAAATATAGTATGGGCTATCCAGGCATTACCTGTTAAGCAAAAGGAAACAGCTTTTCTAAAATTTTGGCCAACATTTAATATAACAAAACTTGATGAATCTACCTTTATCGCTATTACAGAAATGCTCGGTAATAAAGAGATTTACGAGGCTGTGACAAAGCTTATGCAAAATCCTGTTAATGCAGCATCTTATATCACCTTTGCCGTTCAAAATCAAGCAAGGGTACAATCAACTGAACTTTCAACTATACTTCTGGTTCCTATCAACACCTTGCTTAAGAGTGCATTGCAGCCAGATATTCAACTAGCCCTAGATGCTATAGGGCGTTTTAAAATTGAAAAATTACGTGATGCCATTATTGCTTTGATCACTGATCAAACCCCAGATAATACACTAAAACTGGCATTGAAAGCATTAGAGATCAATCCAAAAGCTAGTGAAGATGTTTTTATGCGGATTGTTCAGGATAAAAAATTAAGTTTTGAGGTACGTGCAGCCTCATTAAATAGCTTGTCAAAATCAGACCCCGCAGCAGGACAACAGGCCTTATTAAAATGGATACCTGACCTTAAAGCAACTGAAAAAACAGAGCTTGTAACCCTTTTATCAAGCTCAAGCCAAAATGCTGGTTTATTATTGAATGTGTATGAGCAAAAAGGCTTTGATTTGTCTGCATTCACTATTTCGGTAGCCGAACGCATCGCCAACGCCAATCGCAATGATAACCGTGGCCGGGTAATTGTAGAAGGGGTGAAAAAGCGTGAAGAGGAAAAAAAAGCAATTCTTGGAGAAAAAATCAAAAAGTATATAGCCATTGCTGAAAAAAAAGTAGGAAACCCCAATGATGGAAAGATGCTTTTTCAAACCTGCTTAATGTGTCATCAAGTGGGTAATAAAGGGCAGAATATTGCTCCAGCCTTAGACGGTTCTGCTTCTCGTGACTACGAAGCGCTTCTTACGGCCATCCTTAATCCGGATGCAGCTGTAGAATCTAATTATGCTTTATACCGTGTAACAAGAAATGATGGTAGCAGTGCAGAAGGTTATTTAGTCAATAGAGATGACCGCGGAACCACCCTTGCTTTTATGGGAGGTAATAAAGTATTTATTGAAGTAGGAGTCATCAAAAATCAGGGTTTCCAGGGAGGTCGCTCGTTTATGGTAAAAGGTTTGATCGATAATTATACCGATAAACAAGTGTCAGACTTGCTTTCATACATTCGTACACTAAAATAAAATATATTCAAAAAAATAGCACAATGGTAAGACACTTCGGAGTATTTAAATTCAAAAATACCGTAACAGAGGCACAAATATCAGAATCTTTTAAAAGTTTGAAAGATATGGTGGGTAAAATTCCTGGATTATTAGAAATGGAGCATGGACCGTATAATGGTGATGAAGGCATGAATGAAGATTTTACCCATGGCTTTTTAATGACTTTTGACAGCCCTGAATCAAGAGATGCTTATTTGCCTCATCCCATACATGAGGATGTAAAAAACTTGATTGTACCCCGGCTTGAGCGTGTGATTGTTTTTGACATTCATGTTTAACTAGTACCTTAAATACAATCATGTCTGCAATCGATAAATCTATTTTAATTCTGGGATGTTTTGATACAAAAGGTGAGATTTTTTCTTATCTGCGCAAACGCATTCTAGAACAAGGAGAACGCGTTATAACAGTCAATACCGGCGTGATGGGAACCACGGATTATTTTCCCGTAGATATTGAATCTGATGTGGTGGCCATGGAAGCCGGATTTAGCATAGCCGATTTAAGGAAAGAAGCTAACCGCGGACAAGCCATCGATATTATGAGTACTGGTGCAGCCAACATTGTATCAAAACTGATAGCAAAAAAAGGAGTGAAGGCTGCTATTGGAATGGGCGGCGGTGGTGGAACTTATATTGCTCTTTTTGCCATGCAAGAAATCCCTATGGGTATTCCAAAACTTTGCTTAACCACCTTAGCTGCCAAAGATTTATCTCGGCAAATAGGACATAAAGACATCACCCTTATGTCATCTGTTGTAGATGTAGCAGGGCTTAACAGCATTAGTAAACTTTTGGTTGAACAGGCAGCAGCGGCAATTTGTGCAATGGCAAATGTTCATTCCTCGGCAAGGGTTTCTTCTATAGGGACTATCGCCATCAGTATGTTTGGTAACACTACAACCTGTGTTGATAGGTGTACAGAACTATTAAATAAAAATGGGTATGAAGTACTCGCTTTCCATGCTACCGGGGTGGGTGGAACTACAATGGAAGCGCTGATTAGAGAAGGTTGTTTTGATGCCGTTTTAGATATTACCACTACTGAATTGGCCGATAACTTATGTGGAGGTATTTGCAGTGCCGGACCTGACCGCTTGAATGCGGCCACAGAAAGGGGCATACCGCAGGTTGTAGTGCCCGGTTGTTTGGATATGGTAAATTTTGCACATCCTGATACTGTACCGATTCAATACAAGAACCGTGAATTTTACAGCTGGTCTCCAGACGTTACTCTAATGCGTACCGATAAAGAAGAAAATAGAATATTAGGGAAACAACTTGCACAAAAACTAAACAAATCTGCTGCCCCAACAAGCATTGTATTGCCATTAAAGGGGATATCGCAAATTGATGCAGAAGGTGGCGTGTTTTATCGTCCTGAAATAAATCAGGTTTTATTTGATTCGATAAAAAACAATGCAGCTCAAGCGGTGGATGTCAAGGAAGTGGATGCACATATTAACGATTATGCGTTTTCTGAGATACTGGTAAAAACGCTGTTAGAAATGATTCAAAGAACAAAAATCTAATAAATTATTCAAATAAAAGATTAGTATGCCAAATCAATGGACCGGTAAGGGAAATCCTTACACAAAACAAGAAGTTAGAGACCGTTTACAAGCTACATTAAATCAAAACAAGGCGATCATTGCCGCTGGTGCAGGTACCGGTATCAGCGCAAAATTTATTGAAAAAGGGGGTGCTGATTTAATTATAATATACAATTCAGGTCGATTCAGAATGTCTGGGCATGGATCAACTGCCGGTTTAATGGCCTATGGCGATGCCAATGCGGTTGCCATGGAAATAGGTGAGTTTGAAGTACTGCCTGTGGTTGAAGAGATTCCTGTAATTTGTGGCGTGTATGGATCTGACCCCCGGCGCAGAATGTGGCATCACTTATTAAAGGTGAAAGAAATGGGTTTCTCAGGAATTAATAATTTCCCAACACATTGCATCGTAGACGGACATTTTAGGAATGTGCTTGAAGAAACAGGTATGGGTTTTGATAAAGAAGTTGAAATGGTTCGGTTGGCCAGTAAAATGGATTTGTTCTCCATAGTTTACGTAGCCAAGCCAGAAGAAGCCAGGATGATGGCAGAGGCTGGCGCAGATGCAATTATAGCCCATGTTGGAACTACGGTAGGAGGGTCAGTAGGGGTAACAGAAGCCTCTTGCACCATGGATGATGCCATTGAACGTACTCAAAAAATTATTAAAGAGGCCAAGATAGTAAATCCTGCTATGTTTTTCCTAGCACATGGGGGTCCTATTAATACACCTGAAGATGTTCGCATTATTCTTGATAAAACAGATGTACACGGCTTTGTTGGTGCGTCTTCTCTTGAACGTATGGGTATTGAAAAATCCTTAACCGATTTGACCCGGAACTTTAAATCACTTACCATCCAAAACAGATCGAAGGATTAATTCAAGAAAGGTTCAACTGTAAGATCAAATTGAATCATACTGGTAAAAATCAATTCTACTAATTGGTTATTCTTTCTGAGCAATTTTTGTGGTTTTAGCTAAATTAATCCATTTAGCGCTAAAGGCTTACATTAAATTGCTAATACTAGTCAAACCCATGAGCTTGGAATTAAAGGAATGGCTTTGATCTTTGACACGATGAGAGATTTTATAAAACAAGATTAATTGTTTTTCAAACTTAAAGATAATATTAATGTGTAGATTGTAATAGCGTACTTTCGTTAAGCTTTAACAATCATTAATTAATAGGATGTCAATACATGAGTTTTTTGATTTTGAACATACACTAATTAATATTGTATTCTTTGCTGTATTGTTTTTCATTTGTTGGAATTTAGAAAACATTTTTGGTGTAACCACCAATTATAAAAAGTGGAAACATAGTGCTATTAATTTCTGGTTTATAATACCAGGTGGAATTTTACAGGGAATTCTTGGTTATTATTTTCTGAAATTTATTCTAATTGAAAATTCTCTAAACTATGGAGTAATTAAATACAACACTATTACACAGTTAGTTGTAGTTTTTATTGTTTTAGATCTTGCCTATTATGTATATCACGTAATCATGCATAAGTTCAAAAAAATATGGAGATTTCATGCAATACATCATTCAGATACTGTTTTAAATGTCAGCACCTGTTTACGTGAACATCCAGTTGAAACGATTATTCGTTTGGGGCAGTACATGGTTTTTTCACTCTTAATAGGGCCGGCATTCTGGATTATTGCATTACATCAGTTTATACAGATAGCCAGTAAAATAATTATCCATTCAAACTTTAGATTGCACGATAAAGTAGATAAATATTTATCTTATTTAATACTAACCCCTAATATGCATCATGTTCACCATCATTATAAAATGCCTTACACAGATAGCAATTATGGCGACCTTTTTAGTATATGGGACCGTTTGTTTGGCACGTTTACCTATTTGCCAAAAGAAGATGTACAATTTGGTCTAGATGCTGTAAATGATAAACAAGCAGGAAATATAAAAGACTTATTTACGACTAAGATATTCAGGAATGAGAGTAAGCCTTAAGCGGGATTAGACTAAATTTGAATGGGAATAGTTAATATAACCGCATCACTCAATTCAGGTTTTTTTATTGGAATCGTTTCATCAAGAATCAATGAAAAATATTTAGTTAGTTTCTGATGGAGGTTTTTCATTAGCATTGACACGTGCGATTAATGCATTCATTCCATATTTTAAAATAAGGGGTATAAATAAAGGAATAAATCTCCCTACAGTAGGATATATAAAAATGAAACCCAATGAAATAAGAAATATAATTGGAACTACTAACGCATTTCAATTGCACTAAATGTTTAATAGTAATATCCAAAAATAATATTCATTTCATCTTCACTGGTCAATCCGAAATTCACTATTTTTTTAGTGGTATTGTTATAGGTCACCACACTGGTCAATCCTTCGCCTGCTTTCAGCTGAATGGGTGTGGCAAGGTTGATTACTGAGGGGTGCTCCCAATCTGTATTTTCATAAACGACCTCTCCATTTCTCGTTCCACCCAAAATTTTAATTTGAAATTTCTCACCCAACTTATGAAAATGCGAGGTAAGTGTAATTACGGTTACTGCTTTGGTAAATGTATAATCGGTGGTGATTGTTTTGCGTGAACTAGCCGGAATAGAAAAATTATAATTGGCAAAGTTTATAGATTGCGCCTCTTTTACAACGTTAGCCTGAGACACTGTATACATATTGATATAGTTCTCGCCAGTTAAATTGGTAGTCTGTTTATTAAAATAATGTGCATTCAGGTCTAGTGCTGTTTTCGGAGGTATTTTCAGGGCAACACCAGCTGGG
>CAMDQV010000039.1 GCA_945906015.1 Pedobacter schmidteae
CTGTTATTATAACGCGGGCTTTTAGGTACAAAATTTGATGTACTATTTCTGAAAAATCATCGTTTAATTTTGTTGAAATACTTATTATGCCTTCCGCTTCAGTTTGAAGCGTTTGTCGTGCTATTTCTAATATTTCAACGTTATTTTTCAATTTAGTTTTTTTTAAATAAATAAATATTAATCGCAAAAATATGTTATTTTGAATATTATTATGACCAATTTTCAATTTTTTCCAGTTATATAATGGAAATAAACAAATCTTTATTCGATAATTTACAGAATTTTTTTGGCTTTGATAACTTCAAAGGTGATCAGGAAGCTATAATAACTAGTATACTTCAAAAGAAAGATACATTTGTTATCATGCCAACAGGTGGCGGTAAATCTATTTGTTATCAACTACCGGCTTTAATGAGCGAAGGTACAGCAATTGTTATTTCACCACTGATTGCCTTAATGAAAAATCAGGTAGATCAGTTAAGAGCTTTTGGAGGAACAGATAGTATTGCCCATTTCCTCAATTCATCACTTAATAAATCTGAAATTATCAAGGTAAGAGAAGATGTAACAAATGGTCTGACCAAATTACTGTATGTAGCACCTGAGTCTTTAACAAAATCAGAAAATGTAGATTTTTTGAGAGGTATTTCAATCTCTTTTGTAGCTGTTGATGAAGCTCATTGTATTTCAGAATGGGGGCATGATTTTAGGCCGGAATATCGCAGAATACGTCAGGTGATTGATAATATCGGAGAAAATATTCCAATTATTGCATTAACGGCCACAGCAACTCCTAAAGTACAGCAGGATATTCAAAAGAACCTGCAAATGAACAACGCTTCTCTTTTTAAATCCTCATTTAACAGACCTAATTTATTTTATGAAGTAAGGGCAAAGCGTGATGTAATTAAAGAAATTGTTAGATATGCTAAGTTGAATTCAGGAAAATCAGGAATTGTTTACTGCCTGAGCCGCAAAAAGGTCGAGGAAGTTGCTGAAGCATTGAAACTTAATGGAATAAAAGCGCTGCCATACCATGCAGGTCTTGACCCTAAAACCCGCGCTGAAACACAGGATAACTTTCTGATGGAAGACGTTGATGTAATCGTTGCAACTATTGCATTTGGAATGGGTATTGATAAGCCTGATGTTCGTTATGTTATCCATCATGATATCCCAAAAAGTATGGAGGGATATTATCAGGAAACAGGACGATCTGGTCGTGATGGTGGTGAGGGTATCTGCCTGGCCTTTTATTCACAAAAGGATATTGACAAGTTAACCAAGTTTATGAAAGACAAACCTGTTTCAGAAAGAGAAATAGGCACTCAAATTCTAAAAGAGGTTATCGACTATGCTGAATCATCTGTTTGTAGGCGTAAACAGATACTCCATTATTTTGGCGAGAATTTTAATGAAACAGGTTGCAATAGTATGTGTGATAATTGCCGTCATCCTAAAAAATATTTTGATGCAGAAGCTCCTTTGCTAAAGGCTTTAACCTTGATACGGGATCTGGGTGAAAAGTTTGATGATCAATATGTCATAAATATCATGTTGGGTATTGAAAATTCCCTGGTTGCATCTTATGAACACAGTAAATTAGAGGTTTTTGGATCCGGCAAAGAGGATGGTGAGATACTTTGGAAATCTTTAATGCGACAGATAGTCTTGCATAATTTTGTTCAGAAAGACATTGATAATTATGGTCTTTTAAAACTGACTAAATCTGGAAATTCATTTATAGAGAATCCATATTCGATTAAGTTTATACTTAATTATCTGATGGATGTGGCTGAAGATGAGGTAGAAGAAGCCCAGCAACAAAGCGGAGCTTTGGACACAGTCTTACTTCAAATGCTGAAAGATTTAAGGAAAAAATTAGCGAAACAAAAGAATCTGCCACCATTTGTAGTATTTCAGGATCCTTCATTAGATGAAATGTGTACTCATTATCCTATTTCTATTGATGAACTCAAACAGATACAGGGAGTAGGATCCGGAAAGGCTTCGAAATTTGGCCTTCCATTCATAGAACTTATAAAAAAATATGTTGATGAAAATGATATTGATCGACCGGTAGATCTGGTTATCAAAAGTGCAGCTAATAAATCAGCTCTTAAAGTATCGATTATTCAAAATATAGATCGTCAGATTGCATTGGAGGATATAGCTTCTGCCAAGGGAATCTCATACGATGAAATATTAAAGGAACTTGAAACCATCGTAAATTCCGGTACAAAACTTAATCTCAATTATTATATTAATGAATTGATTGAAGATGATAGGCAGGATGAGGTTTTTGATTATTTTAGGGCAACAGAAACCGACTCGATTGATGAAGCACTTTCGGAGCTTGGAACTGATGATTACACCCGCGAAGAAGTACAATTAATGCGTATTAAATTTTTATCGGAGCTAGGAAATTAATGATTAATAATATTCCCCAAATAAAGCACACAAAATCAGGTAATTTTTTCCTGATGGCTGGACCCTGTGTTATTGAAAGCGAAGAAATTGCTCTCAGAATTGCAGAAAAAATTGTAAATATTACAGATAGGCTTGAAATTCCTTTAATCTTTAAAGGATCTTATAGAAAAGCAAACCGCTCCAGGCTCGATTCATTTACAGGCATTGGTGATGAAAAGGCACTCCGGATTCTGAATAAATTAAGTAAGGAATTTGGTGTCCCAACCGTTACTGATATTCATGAAAGCCATGAGGCCGCTATAGCGGCAGAATTTGTAGATGTTTTACAGATCCCGGCTTTTTTATGTCGTCAAACTGACCTTTTGGTAGCTGCCGCTCTTACAGGCAAAGCTGTGAATGTAAAAAAAGGGCAGTTCTTATCAGCAGGTTCTATGAAATTTGCAGTTGAAAAAATCCAGGAATCAGGTAACCATAATGTGATCCTTACCGATCGCGGTAATACTTTTGGCTACCAGGATATTATTGTTGATTATAGGGGAATACCAGAAATGAGAAGTTTTGGTGTACCCGTAGTAATGGATTGTACACATTCATTGCAGCAGCCTAATCAGGCCAGCGGTGTAACAGGAGGGAAGCCCACCCTGATCGAAACAATTGCCAAAGCAGCCATTGCAGTAGGTGCTGATGGCTTATTCATAGAAACTCACCCTGATCCGTCAAATGCAATGTCTGATGGAGCCAATATGCTTCATTTAGATCTGCTTGAAGGTTTACTGATAAAATTGATTAGGATCAGAAAAGTAATTTCCTGATCCCGGTCATTTCTTTTTTAGTGTTCTCTGCCAACTCTTCTTAATAAATATTTTCTTTTAGCCATTGAACACTAAATGAAGGATCATTAATAGTTTTAGATCCATCTTGTTCAATAAAGGTGTGCTTCACTCCTGAAAGTTTTGAGTTTTCATAGATATGCTTAAAATCAACTTTCCCTTGACCTACTGGACATGGTTTACCGCTTATTTTATCAAGATCTTTTACATGCCATAAAGGGAAACGACCCGGGTATTTTTTGAATAAGGCAACTGGATCCATTCCTGCAGCTGTAGCCCAGGCAAGATCTAGCTCCATGAATACTTTGTTTTTATCCGTATTGCTTAAAACATAATCAAATGCTGATACCCCTTCAATGGGTGTAAATTCAGATTGATGATTATGATATGCAAGTTTCATTTTGTTTTTTGCAGCAGCATCACCTGCTTTTATGAAAATTTCTGTAGTCCGTTTAATTTCATCCATCGTATTGATTGATGAACTGGAACAAACTACCCAACCGCAACCTCCTTCTGCCGACTCATCCACAATCTGCTGAAGGTTATCCCTAAGATTTCTTGAGCCAGCAGGAACTTGTGCCATCCTTGGTAGCCCACCAACATGATTTCCAATCCATTTTAGTCCAAGATCGTTTACAATTGCTGCAAATTCCTTTGCTGAATGTCTATAATATAAACCACCAGAACCTGTAGCCGTCTCCAGTTCTTTTATGCCTATATCAGCAATCTGTTTAAGAATGGTTTTAGTATCTGCTCCAGGCAAGTTGATCAAAGAATTTAGTGTATAGACCTGAAGGCCCATTGTCGGATATTTGAGTTTTAATTTACCTGTTATGCCGGCATTAGACCAAGAAGGTAATACGCATCCAATTGTAAATAAAGCCGAGTTTTTTAGAAAGAATCTTCTATCAATCATATAATTTTATTTAGCTGTTAAAAATCTATTTTTTGTCAATTGTATAAAAATCATAGGTTATTGCCCAGGTAAATTCATTACCAGGCAATGCATCGATCTTTATAAATGGTTCAGGACTTAACGTTGTAGGTACTGACCAATACATAAAATTTGAAAGCGGACGGTTTGAAGTGATTCTCACTGCAGCGCCTGTTTTTTGATTTTCTATCCTGAAATCATAATCTTCAACATTATTACCTGTATAACCTTTAGGATATTCCATGGTACTTTCACCTTTTTTTAAATCTCTGCTATAAACCATTTTATTTTCTACGAAATTCATAAGACTCTTTTTTGCAGGTTCTGAATTAATTTTAAAGGGCATGCTAACTAAAAAATCTGGTCCTGTGTTTTGATTGTCGATCACGAAAAAGTTATGATTGAAAACACTCGTATTGATAGCTTTTTGACCGGTATTTTTTAAACTATGTTCTAAAATCAATTGGGCTTTACCCTGTACCAAGCGGACTGTTTTTTTATAGATATATGAATATCCGGAATCATCTTTTAGGGTATGAATAAATTCAACTTGTTCACTTTTTGTCTTTACTTTCCATTTCCCAGCATTAAGAATTTCAAAGGGTTTACTGAATCCATAAGGTTCATTTTTTACCTTTCGCAGGATACCAATACCAATTTTCATGAATTTTTCTCCAGGAGCTGCAGTAGCGTAATCTATTGGATCAAATGCTTCAACCGGACCTGTAATAGCATCATGCCTTTTTGGATCATGTTGCTGGTACCATTCACCGAAATATTCATGGTTTTTAAATTTCAAGCTATTTATTACACCTGCCCAATCAAATCTGGTTCCTGTGTAAAATCCATTTTTAGCATCTGGCAAGTATAAATTTGCTTCGATTAACGCATTAGAAATACTTGTCTGAGGGTATTGTGCAAAAATGTTGGAGGCCGAAAAAATCAGTATTCCGAAAATAATTTTTTTCATACTATCTAATTTTAAAATTGATTAATTCATATAATAATTAAGGTTTGATAAAGGTTCCGTCTGCTTTTCGAACTTGCTAATTGGATTTAGTTCTAATAGGATATTTCGCTGCTTCCTTCTCATTGATATCTACCCCAAGTACAGGAACTTCATTAACAGACATGTACCCATTTTGTTGAATTGGTTTTCTGAAAACATTCCCTGCTAAACCTTCAATTATTCAATTATATTTTTATTTTTCTTTCGAAAATTGTTTGCGAATTCTATTTTTTTTTTAAAAAACAATTCGAATACCTAAGTCTTCCTGAATTTGTTTTAAACTCGATAGTAATCAGGTTTCCAGTTCTGGATAGCTAATTTTATTGACTTTGAATCCATTTTATCTGTAATTGCTCTTTGTATTAGTTTTTGATATTCATCATCCGAGGCAAATCGCAATGCAATAATTTGCCCAATTTTTAGCTCAGATGGTAAGGGTTTTCCTGTTAAAATAAAGTGTCTAAAGTTTTCTTCAGAACGAATGGCTCTGTCTTGGGCTCTGAGAGGGAAAGATCGTGTAAACCAAAAAAGCATAATGCAGCATACAAAGAGTAGGGTAATTAAACTGGCCGAATAAAAGCTTTCATTATTCCATGATTTGCAAAGATTGAAAAGGGAGCCAATAAATCCTGTTAGTATCAATAGCGCTAATATTCCGTGATAGCCTTTAACTAGTCGTGTGTGGTTTTTGTAGTTTTGATCCATAATTATTTGTGTGTGATTTTAAATTCTGTTCGTCTATTATTTTTGCGGCCTTGTTCAGTGTTATTATCAGAAACTGGCTGACTTTCACCATATCCTTTAAAACTTAAGTTTTTTAAAGGTATTTTATTTTTTATCAAATACTCATAAACTATTTTAGCTCTATCCCTTGAAAGAATCAGGTTTGATTGGTCTTCTCCTATTTTATCGGTATGTCCACCAATTTCGATCGATACTGTTGGATTTTCTCTAAGAAAAAGAATAAGCTGTTGTAATTCTGCCATAGATTCAGGTAAGAGATCATATTTGTTGGTCTCGAAAAAAATATTATTCAATATAACCATTTTTCCGATTTCAATTTTCTGTAAATAAACATCCATATTAAAGGCTTGTTTTTCCAGATTTCCTGTAAGTGTAAAGTTTTGTGAATAAAATAAATATCCTTCTTTTGATACTGTAAGTCCATAAGATTTGCCAGCAGGTAATGTAGCAAGAAATTCTCCACTTTCAGGATCTGCAATTTCATCATAAATAGGTTTTCCATTAGTCAAATTTGTGATTTGAATATGTGCATCCAAGACCTCCTTACTAAGATTGTCAACAACTTTTCCCTTAACATAAATAACTGCCTTGGGTTTCAATTTTTCAGGTAATTCAAAGGAGTAGATATCCAGTTTTCCATACCCTTCTATTTGATTACTTGAAAAGAAGGCCTGTTTGCCATTGGTACTTATACTTAAACCGCTTTCTTCTGCAAATGTATTGATTGGAAAACCCAAATTTTCAGGCTTTTGCCAGCCTATTTTTTTCTCGCCTGAGTATACTTTACGACTTAAGAATAGATCTTTATTACCCATGCCTGGCCATCCGTTTGATGAAAAATAAAGACTTTCATTATCCGGATGAATAAATGGGGATTGTTCATCATAAGAAGTATTGATTTCCTGACCCAGATTAACTGGATTTGACCATGTACCATCTGTGTTTAATTCAGAACTCCAGATATCATAGCCTCCAAAACCACCCTGTCGGGTACTAACAAAATATAAGGTGCGACCATCAGCACTGATGGATGGTTGGGACTCCCAGCCGGCTGTATTAACTGGTCCGCCAATGTTAAAAGGTTGACTCCAATCATTTCCTTCTCTTTTCGAAATATAAATATCGCATCTTCCTAAGCCATCAGGGCGATTACATCCTGTAAAAAATAAATAGTTACCATCTGGCGAAATGTTTTGAGCACCCTCATTAAAATTGGGGGTATTAATTTCCTTACTTAAAAATTCAGCAACTGACCATTCGTCATTTCGTTTCACACTTTTATAAAAGTCTTCATTACGATTTTCTTGACGAGTGAATATGATCATGGCTTCATCTGCAGTAATCACAGGCAGATATTCATCATCTTTTGTGTTGATAGCAAAACCCATATTAACAGGTTTAAAAGGAACAGGTGATTTTAGTGCTTCCAAACTAAATTTACAATCTCTAATAAATTTATTGATCTTGTTAATGCTTGCACTATTTAAACTAGGATAGGTCAAATATTTATTGAAATGTTCTATTGCATGGGCATAATTACCAGTATTAAGTTCAGAGTCAGCAATCCCAAAATAGGTGAGTGGATGGAATTCAGGATCAATAGAAAGAATCTTTTTATAGCTATTTAGAGCATTGGAATATTTTCCTGACTTTCTGTACAGATCACCCAATTGCTGATAAGCGGCCAGAAATTTATGATCTAATGATACGGCTTGATTAAGTTCAGTGATGGCCTTATCATATAAGTTCTCAGAAATAGATTGATTAGCCTGTTCATAGGCTTTTTGTGCCTGCTTATTTGTTGAGCTTGTTTGCTTTTGAGCAAACGCAATCAGGGGGAGAACGCAAAAAACAAGTAATAAACGCTTAATCATACCTATTTGGGGCTATCCCTGAAGATGAAGGTAAAAAAATATATGTACTTAGCCTATTGTTTGATGCAAAGATTTGATGCATTAAATAATTTGATAAATAATTTAAAAAACAGTTTAAGGAATGTTCAAGTATTTATGGGTTTGTAATGAAATTTCCCATTTAGGATTCTGCATCACGTAATCTATAATCAAGGGCGTTATTTCAGAACTTTTAGACCACTCAGGTTGTAAATATAATTTGCAGGTATCTAAAACATGAGTTGCATGCTCTTCAGCCCAAACAAAATCACTTTTATTAAATACGATCACTTTCAACTCACCGGCAAAAGGTAAAATATCTGGTCTTGGCGACTTAAATTTTTTGGGTGATAAACAGATCCAATCCCAACTTCCTGAAAGAGGGTAAGCTCCAGATGTTTCAATAAATGTTTTGATACCTCGATTTTGTAATTCAGTTGTTAAATAGTCGAGATTATAAATAAGCGGTTCACCACCAGTTACCACTACCGCCTTTCCTGGAAATTTTTCTGCATTCTGAACAATTTGATCTGCTGAGGTGAGTGGATGTAATTCTGCATCCCAGCTTTCTTTTACATCACACCAATGGCAACCTACGTCGCAACCTCCCAAGCGAATAAAATAGGCCGCTTTCCCTGAATGAAATCCTTCTCCTTGAATGGTATAAAACTCTTCCATTAAAGGTAATAATGTGCCGTCGGGCGGAATTTGGTGAGCCATTTTGTAACTTAGAATGCAAATATACTTAAGTTTAATTTCTGAACCTTGCTTTAAGAGCATTGAGACATAAAATTGACAATTTTTTGATACCTGATGAACTGGATTAAACTATTCCCATTAACAATTCTATCCTCTGAAGACTTTATAAAGAAAGTGACTGTTTCAGGTAAGAAGCTATGTCTAGTTAAAACTGAAGGCAAGCTCTTTGCTATACAAAATAAATGTCCTCATGCAGGTGCTCAATTAAGTAATGGTTGGTGTTTTAAAGGGAAGATAATTTGTCCATATCATAGACAAGAATTTGATTTGGAAACAGGTAGAGGAGCAGACGGGCAAAATAATTACGTGGACACTTACCCTATTGAGATTCAAGAAGATGGGGTTTATATAGGCATCGAAAAGCCATGGTGGAAGTTTTGGTAATGGATTGACTCTAGAGAAAAGAAAAATTAGAATCGCGGCATATATTAATATATCTCTTTTTTAGCTGAAGCGAGCGTGTTTTTAAGTAATCCAACAATGGTCATCAATCCAACTCCGCCAGGTACAGGAGTGATCCAGGATGCTTTTGGAGCAACATTTTCAAAGTCAACATCGCCAAATAATTTATATCCTGATTTTGTTTCTGTCGAAGTTTCACGATTCATGCCAACATCAATAACAATGGCACCGTCTTTTACCATATCAGCGGTAACAAAGTTTTTCTTTCCTATTGCGACGATCAGTATGTCGGCATCAAGACTAAATTTTTTAATATCCGGTGTTTTACTGTGGCAAATAGTTACTGTACAGTTTCCTGGATTGGTATTTCTAGCCATTAAAATGCTCATGGGTGAGCCAACAATATTACTTCTTCCAATAACAACGCAATGCTTACCGCTGGTTTCTATACCATATTCCTGTAACATCAGTAAAATTCCATAGGGTGTTGCGGGCAAGAAAGAGGGTAGGTTACGTTGCATCCGTCCAAGATTTACAGGATGGAAGCCATCTACATCTTTTTCGGGTGATATCTTTTCAGTGACTTTATCAGCTGATATATGTTTGGGTAGGGGAAGTTGTACCAATATACCGTCTGTCTCTGGATCCTGATTAATTTCATCGATTTTTTTCAAGAGTTCTACTTCAGTGATAGAACTTTCATAGCGGTATAATGTTGAATTAAACCCAACTTTTTCACAGCTTTTGATCTTGCTGGCTACATAAGTTTCTGAACCACCATCATGACCAACAAGTATGGCTACTAGATGAGGTTTTCTGCCTGTTTTCACAAGGATTTCAGCTGCCTCAATAGCTATTTGTTGTTTTAATTTTTCAGATACAAATTTTCCGTCCAGTAATTGCATTGATGTATTAATTGCGTATTTATTTATATTTGATAGCTTTTTAACCTAGCTTATTGGCTATTCACAATATACGAAAATAGGATATTAATCTAGTTTTAGCACAGCCATAAAGGCCGTTTGCGGTATTTCTACATTTCCTACTTGACGCATTCGCTTTTTACCTTTCTTTTGTTTTTCTAAAAGTTTTCTCTTTCTAGAAATATCTCCACCGTAGCATTTTGCAGTTACATCTTTACGTAAGGCTTTTACTGTTTCACGAGCAATGATTTTTGCACCGATTGATGCCTGAATAATAATTTCAAATTGCTGACGAGGGATTAATTCTCTTAATTTTTCACAGATTTTCTTTCCAAAATTATAGGAGTTTGCACGGTGAATAAGTGAAGATAGGGCATCAACAGGTTCGGCATTTAAAAGAATATCTAATCGAACCAAATCTGATTGTCGGTAACCGATTTGATGATAATCAAATGAAGCATAACCTTTTGAAATTGTTTTTAAGCGATCGTAAAAATCAAATACAATTTCTCCCAAAGGCATTTCAAATATCAGTTCAACGCGGTCTGAAGTCAGGTAAGATTGATTAACAATGGTGCCTCTCTTTTGAATACAGAGCGACATAATTGGACCTACAAATTCAGATTTTGTAATGATGTTAGCCTTTATATATGGTTCTTGAACATGATCTAGTTTACTCGGGTCAGGCAGGTCAGATGGATTATGAACATCAATTTCAATTCCCTTTGATGTAAAAGCTTTGTAAGATACGTTTGGAACGGTTGTGATAACCGTCATGTCAAATTCACGTTCCAATCGTTCTTGAATGATCTCCATATGAAGCATTCCCAGAAATCCGCAACGGAAACCAAATCCTAATGCAGCAGATGATTCGGGCTCAAACACAATTGAAGCATCATTAAGCTGCAACTTATGCATACTTTCTCTAAGCTCTTCGTACTCATCGGTATCAACCGGATATATACCAGCAAAAACCATTGGTTTAACCTCTTCAAAACCTTTAATTGGTTCTCTGCTTGGTTTATCTTTATGCGTGATAGTATCACCAACCTTTACTTCACGTGCTTCTTTTATTCCGGATATGATATATCCAACATCACCTGTTTTAATGACATCTTTAGGCTTTTGTGTAAGTTTTAATGTGCCTACTTCTTCGGCAATATAATCTTTATTGGTAGCCACGAATTTTACTCGGTCACCTTTACGGATTTCACCATTCAAAACTTTAAAATAGGCAACGATTCCCCTAAAAGAATTAAATACAGAGTCAAATATCAGAGCCTGCAATTCACCATCAGGATTTCCCTTTGGTGAAGGTACACGCTCCACAATTGCCCGAAGTATATCATCCACTCCAAGTCCCGTTTTACCTGAAGCCGGAATAATATCTTCACGTTTGCAACCAATTAGTTCAATGATTTGGTCTTTAACTTCTTCGGGCATAGCACCTGGAAGATCCATCTTATTTAAGATTGGAATAATCTCAAGATCATGTTCTAGAGCAAGATATAAATTTGAAATTGTTTGAGCCTGTATACCCTGCGAGGCATCTACAATCAGTAATGCACCTTCGCAGGCAGCAATTGAACGGGATACTTCATAAGAAAAATCGACATGACCGGGTGTATCAATCAGGTTTAGAACATAAGGTTGCCCATCCTGAATATAATCCATTTGAATAGCATGGCTCTTAATTGTTATCCCACGCTCGCGTTCCAAATCCATATCGTCAAGTAACTGAGCTTGCGATTCACGCTGTGTGATTGTATTGGTATACTCCAGAAGACGATCAGCTAATGTGCTTTTACCGTGGTCTATATGAGCAATTATGCAAAAATTACGTATGTACTTCATTTGAAGCGCAAATATAGTTTTTTAAGCGCAAATTATGGATTAGTTCTTCTAATTATGAGATTTGTTGTGACAGCTGATTTGCACCTAATTTTTAAATAAATGAGATTTTGTATTATTTTTAAATAGAGTTTCTGACTACTACATTTTTTTGCTAATTTCGCTAAAAAAATAATTTATAGCGAATTCAATGACTATTGGCATCTTACGCGAACCGACTACAGAATCCAGGGTTTCTTTAATTCCCGAGCACATCGCGGCACTCAAAAAACAAAATATTCATGTATTGGCAGAGCATAATTGCGG
>CAMDQV010000040.1 GCA_945906015.1 Pedobacter schmidteae
CAATATCATGTTTTTGCAGTGTGGGACTTTATGTCATTGTTAAAGGCATTGCAAAACAATTTAACCTGCACTTCTATTCCCTGGTTTCCAAAAGGTTCTGCAGACACCAGAAATCTCATTAATGAAATAGTTGTTGGCGAAGAATCGGATGTAGACAGTTTTGGTGTCAGGAAAAGTCATTTTGAACTTTATCTTGATGCTATGCTCCAATGTAATGCAGATACCTCAAAAATTGAAAGATTCATTGAAGAATTACAACAGAGCGGCAACTTTGATTCAGCCTATGCAGCATCTGATGCTCCAAAAGAAGCCCGTGATTTTGTTGACTTTACATTTAAAATTATTGGAAGCAATAAGCCATTTCTGCAATCGGCCATATTCACATTTGGGCGAGAAGACCTAATACCTGGCATGTTTGTTTCCCTGGTGAATGACATTCATAACAATTTCCCTGATAGTATTTCAATTTTCAAATATTATCTGGAAAGGCATATAGAAGTTGACGGAGATCATCATAGTCATCTTGCCTTACAAATGACTGCAAATCTGTGTGGAACAAATGCAGAACTTTGGGAAGAAGCAGAACTTGCAACCATTGAATCATTACAAAGGCGAATCGATCTTTGGGATGGTGTATACAACCAAATTGTGAAGAAAAAAGAATTACTCCACACATCCTTTTAAACTGTAAAAAAACGAGTTGAATCTGCGATTAAAAATCATTTCACATATATTAGCAGTATATTCCAAGTATTACTATGCAGATGAAAATATCACGATTTATATTCCTTGCATTTTTTTTGGTACTCAAATCCGGATTCATTTTTGCACAGGATACCATAAGCCTGAACAATCTAATTGATAAATCACAAAAAATTGTCCAAGATTACCCTTATGAGAAGGTATATCTTCATTTTGACAAGCCCTATTATGCCGTTGGAGATACGATATGGTTCAAAGCATATGTTGCTAACGGGCAAGATCAACCATCAGATCTGAGCAAGGTTCTTTATGTAGATCTGATAGCTGAAAATGATACGCTGGTTCGCAGCATGAAACTTCCCATCGTGAATACCTCAGCTTACGGTAGTATCACACTCGAACCACTGGCTTATAAATCAGGCAATTACAGAATTCGCGCATACACCTATTGGATGCTAAACTTTAGTGAAGATCTATTTTTTAGCAAAAACATTCCGATTGGAGATGCCATAAACAGAAAAATCATTACTAATATTTCACTGAATGGTGAAAATAATGGCACATCTCCAACAATAAATACCAGTATTTTATATCAGGACCAGGATGGCAAGGCTTTTGCAAATAAAAAGGTAAGCTGGCGATTGATCTCTAAATTTGAGACCATTGCTCGAGGTCGGGAAACAACAGATGCATCAGGTCAATTATCTTTAAAATTAACCGCTAATGAGAAAGCCGCTTTAGACACCGGAGTTCTTGAAACTATACTTGAGGCAGATCCAAGCAGATTGATCACTTCTGTTTTCCCTCTAAAAAATGCATTTGCAGATACTGATCTTCAATTCTTTCCGGAAGGCGGAGAGCTCATTCAAAATATAAGCAATAAGGTTGCATTTAAGGCCATACAACAAAAAGGATTGGGACTTGGTGTAAAAGGCGAAGTATTGGATAATACTGGAAAAGTGATCAGCAAACTTGAATCTCAGCATCTGGGAATGGGTGTTTTCGCCTTATTACCTGAAGCAGGCAAAACCTATTCAGCAAATCTAACCTTTGCTAATGGGATCAAAAAAACTGTTCCTCTACCTGCTTCTAAGCCCTCCGGACTTACCCTATCTGTTGTCAATTCTACTCCAAGTAGTGTCATGATACAGATCAGTGCAAATCAGGCATTTTACAACACAAATAAAGACAAGAATTTTTACCTAATTGCCCGAAGTAAAGGAGTAATAGCTTTCGCTGCTCAGGCAGCCCTAAATACCATGACTATTGGAGCTTCTATCCCCAAGAATAAATTTCCGGATGGCATTCTACAAATTACTGTTTTTACCACAAAAGGAGAGCCCTTGGCAGAGAGACTGGTATTCATAAAACGTAACATTATTTCTTCTTTGAGCCTCAGTTCAGACAAGAAAGTTTACGGCACAAGGCAGGCAGTGAAAATGAACGTACTGGCCAAGACCAATAATGTACCAATAGAGGGTAATTTCTCTATTTCTGTCATCAATGAATCAAAAGTGCCGTTTAATGACGACGATGAAACCACCATTTTAAGTTCTTTTCTTATTTCATCTGAGCTACAAGGATTTATAGAAAAACCAAATTACTATTTCCAGCAAATCAATGAGAAAAAAACAGCAGATCTCGACCTTTTGATGATGACTCAGGGATACCGTAAGTTCTCTTACAAAGATATTTTGGCTGGAAATTTACCTGTGATCAGTGTTTTGCCAGAACAGGGTATAGAATTTACAGGAATACTTAGAACATCAAATGGTATGCCCGTTTCAAACGGGAGTTTAAAACTGGTTGTACCTGAAAGCCGTTTCTATGCCGAAACCAAATCAAACCTGAAAGGCGAATTCAAATTCGAAAAAGTAGTTATAACAGATTCTACAGAAGCTACAATCAGCGCCAGAAGCACAACGGCAGCAAAAAACATGATGATTATGCTAAATGGAAGTGGCTTTCCTACAATTGCGAGCAACAAAAATGCTGCTGAAGAAAAGCTAAATATCGACAGTATACTTTCACCCTATCTGGACAATAGTAAAAGACAGTATCGAATGATCACTCAAATGCTACAAGAGGTTGTGGTTAAAGCTACAGTAATCAAGAGATCAAGCCATTTGGATCACCCTTCATTATCCGGATTGGCAACTATACCAGATCATCAGATTAATTCTGACCGCTTTCAAGGCTGTGTAATATTCCTGAGTTGTTTACAATCATCGGCCATTGGTCTTACGTTTGCTGATAATAACTTTTATGTTACCCGAGTTTATAATAGCGGACTAAGAGTTCCGGTACAGATATTTTATGATGGAATGCCAGTGGATATCAACTACCTAAATAACGTACAAACCGCCGACGTTGACAATGTTGAAATTTTCCTTAAAGATGATCTTGGATTGGTCAACCGTACTTATAATACGAATGGAGTTTTGGTCATCAATTCAAAGAAGACTGAGAAAGGTAAGCCAGTTACCGCCGAAGATTTGAAAAAAATATTTCCTCCGAGCAATGTATTAACCTTCAAACCACAGGGCTACATTAAAAAAAGAGAATTCTATACTCCTAAATATCTGACAGCGGCAAGCCGCACGGTTGGGGCTGATTATCGCAGTACGGTATATTGGAACCCAAGGGTATTTACTGATAAAGATGGGACAATGGCACTTGAATTTTATAATGGAGACAATAAAGGAACTTATAAGGCTATAGTAGAAGGAACAGATATAGATGGCAACTTATCCAGATTTATATATCGGTATAAGGTGGAGTAATTACAACAGAAAAATCCAGAATTTGGTTCAGAAAACTAATCCAAAAAACAGATTTACGTTTCCAATTGGCTCTTTTTTAAAGCCATGAATTATTTGCCTCTATTTCACAATTGTATTTTACCTGTTTAGTGTATCCCACCCAATAACCTAGACCAGCGAATTTTATCAAAAAATGTTCCGTTGGTATTCCAGCTCATCCAAACGAACAATGCTTTACCTACGATATGATCATCAGGCACAAAGCCCCAGTAGCGTGAATCTAGCGAGTTATCTCTGTTATCGCCCATCATCCAGTAATAGTTCATTTTAAAGGTGTAAGAATCAGCCTTTTTACCATTAATGATGATATCATTTCCTTTTCGCTCTAGGGAATTACCCTCATAAATTGAGATTGCGCGTTCATAAAGTGCATAGTTTGTACTATCCAGCTTGACTGTCCAGCCTTGCTTTGGAACAATAAGCGGTCCGAAATTATCAGCATTCCACTTAAACTGCGGATTATGCGGAAAAATTTGCGAGTCATACTCATTAACAGGCCTAATGTAAGGATTAACAGCTTTAACATTTGACCATTTTTTGATGATCTCAGCATCTGATGCAGACATATTAAATATATATTCATCTGCTGTTGATCGTTGAGCCTCGATATTTAGATCCTGTATCGCCTGAGGGTTAAAATCATTCCCATCAGATTTAACGTAATAATACTTTTCACCAAATTGCGGAACTTCTGCAGGCTTACCATTTAGATGAACTCTGGCATTAATAATAGTGATCGTGTCACCTCCAACAGCTATACAACGTTTAATATAGTTTTCGCGTTTATCAACCGGACGCAAAAAAGGCTCATCCGCATCCATTGGATAATTAAACACAACTACATCATTTCTTTTCACTTCGCTTAATCCAGGTAAACGGTGATAATCCCATTTAATGCCTTCCCAATAAGCCTTGGTTCCTATTATTGGCATCGTATGGTGTGCAAACGGAAAAGCAACAGGTGTTAATGGTGTTCTTGCCCCATAATTTACCTTACTTACAAAAAGATAATCACCTACAAGCAGGGTTTTTTCCATTGAACCGGTGGGTATAACATAGGCTTCGATAAACAATCCACGTATCAATGTTGCTGCAACTACAGCAAAAAGAATGGCATCAAACCATTCTCTTCCGGCCGATTTCTTCTTACTTACCTTTTTATCTTTTGGCATAGTCTTATTAGAACCTTTTAAATTCATGTGTATCTTTCTATTTAAACGCTAAAATCAAACATATCAGTAATAGTATAAAAACCGGTTTTATTTTCCAGCCATTCTGCTGCTAAAACAGCTCCTAATGCAAATCCGGCTCGATTATGAGCCTTATGTTTAAACTCAATATCATCAACTTCCGAACTGTAAATTACTGTATGCGTACCGGGAACATCTTCAATTCTGTGCGACTCGATCAGTAATTGATCAGGCTTTACAATAAATTCTTCAACCGAACCGATTAACTCGTTTACCCACTCATTCTTACGATCAAGCTCACTCAATATCCCCTCAGAAATGGTCATTGCAGTGCCGCTGGGCGAATCAAGTTTTTGTGTATGATGAATTTCTTCAACCTGAACCTCATACTGAGGATACCTGTTCATGATTTTTGCAAGCACTTTATTCACAAAGAAGAATACATTTACCCCTATACTGAAATTAGATGCATATAATAAGGTATTGTTACCTTCTACACATTTATTCTTTACTGTCTGGAGGTGCCCATACCATCCAGTGGTTCCTACAACTATAGGAACTCCTGCATCAAAGCAAAGTTCAATATTACTCAAAGCAGCATCAGGAGTGCTAAAATCAATGGCTACATCTGCCTTTTTCAGGTTGACAAGGGTCAGATCTTCTGTATTATCGACGTTAACCTTCAAAACAATTTCATGTCCTCTTTCAGTTGCAAATTGTTCAATAATACGGCCCATTTTGCCATATCCGAGGATAGCTATTCTCATTTGTAAAAGATCTTATTAAATACTAATCACAAAAGTACGATTTCTGATCATAAAGCAATTTTAAACCTTAGTCCTACAACTGGAGCAAAGGCAGATGCATGAACAGGAACTGGCTGATATATTGTTGGATTGACCTGCAAGGTTAACTTATCTGATATATCAAACCTAAAAAACTTTGCATCAACATAGGCATCAATAATAGTTATTGCATAAAAACCTAATCCGGCAAGCACCGAAAGATCTCTATCACGCCTATAGGAATCTTTAATACTTATTATACCTTCGGTTGTATAAGGAGCAAACAGCAGATTTTCTTTCTTTCCAGGATTTTCCTGCCTGAATTGAGCCTCCTTAAGAAATATCTGATAATAACGCTGATTAAATTCAAAAACGAGTCCGATACCCACAAACCCACCATATACCAATGGAACTTTCCACCAGCGCTTGTTGTAAATCTGACCAAGGCCTGGTAACATTGCCGACTTCAATGCCGCACGGCGAGGCATTGCTTCAATTTCAATACGTGCTGAATCCTTAATTGCAGGAGTTTTTTTGAAAGCAACTTTAGCAGTGTCTTTACGAGAAGAATCACTCTCTTTTTTTTGAGCAAAAGCAAATGAATGCACAAAAAAGCACATCAATATGAGCCCTGTAAGGATTTTAGCGTTCATTACCAGTCTAACATTTCCAGAATACGGGCAAGATCATCGTCAGACATGAAGTTAATTTCGATAGACCCTTTACCCTTATCACCCAGTTTTAACTTAACATGGGTACTGAATTTAGAAGCCAGATCATCCTGTATCTTCATATACTGAAATGATATCGCTCTTCCTTTAGATTTTTTCTTATCCTTACCAATGAGGTGAATCTGGCGGACAAGTTCTTCAACCTTACGAACTGATAACCCATTTTTGATGACCTCTTGATAGATATATAGCTGTTTATCAGAGTCTTCAACAGAAATCAGAGCACGGGCATGACCCATAGAAATCGTTTTATCACGAATAGAAGCCTGAATCACAGGAGGCAGCTTCAAAAGTCGGAGGTAATTGGTAACCGTTGAACGATTCTTGCTCACCCTATCACCAAGTTCTTCCTGCTTTAAATTACACTCATCAATCATCCTCTGAAAACTAAGTGCTACCTCAATAGCATTCAGATCTTCACGCTGAATATTTTCGATAAGAGCCATTTCCAGCATTTGCTGATCATTGGCGGTACGAATATAAGCAGGGATTTCTGTAAGTCCGGCTAATTTGGATGCCCTTAAACGACGCTCACCAGAAATTAATTGATAAGAATTTTGACCAGCCTGTCTCACTGTGATGGGCTGAATTAATCCCTGAAGTTTGATCGAATCTGAAAGTTCTTTTAATGACTTGGCATCAAATTCTGTTCTTGGCTGGAATGGATTAACCTCCACCTGATTAATTCGTACAAAGCTTATGGAACCAAGTGACGTGTTATCATTACTTGCCTGATGTTTATTGTTTTCTGGTAGATCCGAATCATCCAGTAGCGCCTTTAATCCTCTTCCTAAGCCGGTTTTCTTTTGGTTGATCATATTATACTAAAGCTTGTTTTGCAGCTTCTTCCTTTGAAACCAATCCGTTTTTCTTAATTATCTCACGTGCCAGATTAAGATAGTTTATAGCTCCTTTACAATTAGCATCGTGCATAATCACTGAGATGCCATAACTAGGAGCCTCACTTAATCGTGTATTTCTTTGAATGATTGTATCGAAAACAAGATCCTGGAAATGAGTTTTTACTTCCTCAACAACCTGATTGGATAAACGAAGGCGAACATCATACATGGTCAGTAAGATACCTTCTATTTGCAAATTTGGATTTAAACGACTCTGAACTATTTTAATGGTATTTAACAACTTACCCAAGCCTTCTAATGCAAAATACTCACACTGCACAGGAATGATCACTGAATCTGCAGCAGTAAGTGAATTAATTGTAATTAATCCTAATGAAGGTGAGCAGTCAATGATGATAAAATCATAATTGTCCTTGATCTTTGCTAGAACAGCCTTCATTTTATACTCCCTGTCGGCCATATTGATCATTTCAATTTCGGCACCAACAAGATCAATATGTGCTGGTAAAAGATCAAGAAAAGGAGTATCAGTATGTTGAATTGCTTCTGCCGGATCGATTTCATTAATAATACATTCGTAAATACTAACCTTGATTGTTCGCGGATCGAATCCTATTCCGGATGTTGAATTTGCCTGCGGGTCTGCATCAACCAATAAAGTACGATATTCAAGTACAGCCAGACTAGCTGCTAGATTTATGGAAGAAGTAGTTTTTCCAACGCCTCCTTTTTGGTTAGCTAATGCAATAATTTTGCCCATTTTATAAAAAATAATTACAAATACATGATATTAAAAAAGCTCAATCATAAGAGCATGGCAGTTCAAAAGACTACTTTTACATTGTTTTACTAGGCTTTTTATTAAAATCTAAGATACAAACTTAAAACTATTTACATCGCTGGGCGATTTTCGTTTTGCACATCTTATCAACAAAATGACTACAATAATATCCTGTACCAACCGTAAAGGAAGTAATTCGCTGAAACTAGCCAACTATTACCTCAAAGAATTAGCGGCAAAAGGATATGAATCAGAACTATTCTCGCTTCAAGATCTGCCAGATAATTTTATAGTTTCAGATTTATATGGAAAACGCAGCGAAGCCTTTCAACGTATTCAGGATAAAATTTCTGCTACAACTAAATTCATTTTTGTAGTTCCAGAATATAATGGAAGTTTTCCAGGTATTTTAAAGCTATTCATTGATGCCTGTGCTTTCCCAGATAGTTTTTATGGTAAAAAAGCTGCTCTGGTAGGTCTCTCAACTGGTCAATATGGCAATGTTCGTGGTATTGAACATTTCACAGGGATCTGTCATTATGTTAATCTTCATGTTCTGCCATTAAGAATTCATATTCCTGCCGTAGGAAAAGAGTTTGATGATAAGGGCAAGCTTTTCAAAGAAGATACAGTGAAATTTGTAAGCCAACAGATTGAGCAGTTCATCGCATTTTAATAGGCATCTCAAAAGATCTGATGTATCAATTCATCGGTTCAGCTCTACGCGTTAAATTGTACCCATCCATTACCCTCATAGCCAAAAATAAATTGCTTAGGGTTAATGATTTCAGCCATAATTTCTATGCTGTCTGTCATTCTGGGGCCTGACCTGTTAAAGTACTGGTTACCATCAGCAATGTAAACTCTTTGTGTTTTTACAGCCTTGAGATGTGTCCAACCTGGCGTATCAAGCAAAAGTCCTATTTCCTGCAAGGTTCTCTGAATTGAAAACCCGCAAGGCATGATCAAAATAATATCAGGGTCAGCCTGCAAAATGTCTTGAAAATTGATGTAGGATGAATGCTTCCCTGCTTCCGTCAGTACAGGTAAACCTCCTCCTATTTCAACGATCTCGGGGGTCCAGTTACCCGCGATCATCAATGGAGAAAGCCATTCGATACATGCTACCCTTGGCTTTTCAGTAATGAATTTCAGTTTATGACGAATGATATTAATCCTTTCATCAGATAATTCGAGTAGTTCTTCAGCCGCATTTTCTACTCCCAGCTGCTCAGCAATCGTCCTGATATCCCTGTAAACATCATTCAGCCCATTTGGCTGAAGGGAAATTAATTGGCATTCCTTATCTAACAGATCTGATAATGCCAGTTCAACATCCTTTAAACTAACTGCACAAACGTCACATTGAGCTTGCGTAATGATCACCTCAGGTGCAAGACTTTTAATCAGATCTCTATCAATGGTATAAATTGAAAGAGATTCAGAAAGTATTTCCTTTACTTGTCTATCAATCTCAGCACTGTCTGAGCCAGGAAGGAATTTAGCAGAAGAACAAATCGGTAAATTTGAGATGCTCAGCGGATAATCACACTCGTGTGACCTTCCAACCAGCTGATATTCTAAGCCTAAAGCACAGATTATCTCTGTTGCAGCAGGTAATAAGGAAACTATTCTTCGATCAGACATTCTAGTCATTTCTACAAATGTACAAAATTACAAAAGGCCGGATGCAAAGCATCCGGCCTTTTGAGATGTACAAATACTATTATTGGTTACCTAAATTTTGCTCGCCTTGTTTCAGGTCATCATTTGTAACTCCTCGCTTTTTTCTTGGTGCCTGCATGGTCAGTTTGCCAAATCGGTAACTGAAACTTGTTCCAAATGAACGGAATGGCACAGAGAAATTACTGCTCTGAGTAAAATCTGCTCCAACAATATTTGAACGAAAATTCTTGTTCTCATTAAAAGGATCAATAATTGTTAATCCGATGCTTCCTTTCTTCTTCATGATCTCTTTTTTCAAGCCCAAATTCCACATATTAAATGATGGATTTCTGCCTTGGGATGTCCGGCGGGGTGAGTTAGTGATCAGAAAGGTTTCAAATGTCAAGCCCTTAGGGAACACATAAGATGCCATCAAGAATGCATTGTATATGAGCTGAGTACTTGAATTGGTATTAGCTACTACCACCGTATTATTCGTGTTGATGTCATAAGTAAACACGTTAAAATTACCACGCAAGGTTAATGGTTTAACCGGATTTATCTGCCCAAAGAAATTAAAACCAACTGAATTATTATTTCCTACGTTGCGAAAAGTTGTTCTGGACCCTGTTGCAATAGCACCTGAGTTTGGATCGGTAACCGAAATAGGTAAAACGAAACTTTCAATAATATCGTTTGTACGACGGTAATAAACTGAAGCATTCAAAACAGAGGTTTTTACGAACATAGAATAATTAAATTCCACATTATGTGAAAGCTCAGGCTTCAGAGACGGATTTCCTTGCGACTGATTATAGATATCTGCACTATTTAAGAATGGATTCAGAAAAAACAAACTAGGCCTTTGTAAACGTTGGTTATAACTGAATTTAACCGTTGAGAAATTCTTGAATGTTCTTGAAGCAACAAAACTTGGAACCAGGTTATAATAGCTGCTGCTAAATGGAGCTGCTGCTGCTCCTACAGATCTTGCATCTCCTTTGATCTCAGTACCTTCGTAACGAGCACCCGCTCTGATACCGTATTTCTTAGCCAATGTAAAGCCAAAAGTTGCATAGGCAGAATATACATTTTGATTATAGTCATATACATAAGTACGTGAAGAAATCGGTGAAAATACATTCGTAATAGAATTGAAATTACGAGTCTTATTATCACTCACAATATCTCGAAGAATGCCTTTAATACCTGTTTCAAAGGTAACCTTCTTGAAGGGATGGGTGTAATCTGCCTGAATCGTGTTTTCAGTATTATCTGCATCATTGTTTCCATACTCATCAATCACAGTATTTGAAAAATCAGTAGTATAATCGTTTTTCTGAATACCATTGGTATATTGATAAGCAAAAGATATCTGCTGGTCTTTCTTTTTAAACTTATGCAAGAAATCACTGCTCCAGTCAACCCCATTCATATTCATGGAATTATCACTCAGCCTAGTAAAATTAACAGCAGAACCATTAAATATATTCTGATTCAGGTTACTTCCATCTGCACTGTTACTAAATCCAGTCAAACGTAAATTAGAGCTGATTGAGTTAAAGCTATTGAAATCATAATCAGCACCAATAGAACCATTGGTAGAAAGCCTGTCGGTTTGACTTTCACCATTTTGACTAATGATCTGACTTGCATCGGCATTGGTCCGTTTAAATGAGATGTTACTGATCTGAGGCCATGAATAATATCCACCTCCGTTTGCAGTAACAGCCAAACGTCCTGTCTTTGCATTCAGGTTCAAGTTTCCGCTATTCTGTCTTGTTCCAACTCCCCCATTCACTGAGCCACTTATACCAGCAAGATTATTCTTTTTTGTTATGATGTTAATGATGCCAGAGGTTCCTTCAGCATCATATTTTGCAGAAGGAGAAGTGATTACCTCCACGTTTTTTATCTGATCAGCAGGAATTGCTCTTAAAGCATCTGCCATATTATTAGCCATTGACCCTGAAGGCTTACCATTGATCAATACTCTTACATTCTGGCTTCCTCTAAGCGACACATTGCCCTCGAAATCAACCGATAACAAAGGAACCTTACGAAGTACATCCGTGGCATTTCCACCAGCAATGGCAATATCCTGTTCGGCATTATAAATCAGCTTATCAATCTTGTTTTCAATGATCGGGGTTGTTCCTGTAATTACCACTTCATTTAACATTTTTAAATTTGGTGCCAAAAGAATACGGCCCAGATTTAAATCAGGCTTTCCAAGCGTGGTTTTCACTGAATCCAGGATTTTGGTTTGATATCCAATAAAAGCAATGGTGATACGATACGATCCAACAGCAATATTTTCTATTTTGAATGCACCCTTTTCATCTGTAATGGAACCATTGGTAGTTTTTACTGAACCTGCACGGCCCATTGAAACAGTAGCATAATCAATTGGCTTATTGCTAAATGAATCAAGGATAATACCAGAAATTCTTCC
>CAMDQV010000041.1 GCA_945906015.1 Pedobacter schmidteae
TGAGGCGGATAATTATAAAATACTAAAGGCAGCACAGATTGTGCGTGATGAAGGTATTGCTATTCCAATTTTGCTTGGTGATCAAGAAAAGATAAGCCAAATCATGCTTGAAAATGAGCTGGAGCTTGAAGGAGTATTGATTATCAATCCTCTGGAGGATTTAAATACCTGTAATAAGTATGCCGAATTTTTATACAAAAAACGTCAGAGACGTGGTGTGACCTTATTTGAGGCTAAAAAGTTGATGAGAGACCGTAACTATTACGGAGCAGCAATGGTGCAGTTTGGTGAGGCAGATGCATTGATTTCCGGATTAACAAAAGAATACGGTTCAACCATTAAGCCCGCACTTCAGGTAATAGGTATTGAAGAAGGAGTAAACCGGGTTGCCGGCATGTATATGATGCTGACAAAAAATGGGCCTGTATTTTTTGGAGATACTACTGTAAATAAAAATCTAACTGTTGATGAATTGGTTGATATTACAACCCTGCTTGATCATTCAGTGAAAAAATTTAATGTGCAGCCAAGAATAGCGATGTTGTCTTATTCAAATTTTGGATCAAACGACGGTATCGTGCCTCAAAAAGTTCGTCAGGCGGTAAAAATACTGCATGAAAAGCACAAGGACATTATCGTAGATGGCGAGATGCAAGCTAATTTTGCCATGAATCCAGACTTGTTGAGAGATAATTACCCGTTCAGTAGTTTGGTTGGAGCCCCTGCCAATGTATTAATTTTCCCTAACCTGGAATCGGGTAATATAGCCTATAAGTTATTACAGGAATTAGGAGGTGCCGAGGCTGTAGGTCCAATCCTTTTGGGATTGAATAAGCCAGTGCATATATTGCAGCTAGGTAGTTCGGTGCGTGAAATTGTAAATATGGTTACCATTGCAGTAGTTGATGCTCAAACAAAAGAGGAGCAGAATTCGCCGGTTGTAACACGTGTGAAAAGTATTTTCAGGCGGGCACTGAATGTAAAATAAAGATCTTTAGTTTGAACATAATGGAAATAAATAGTAGCCGTTAATTGATATGTATGCATATATAGATGGTAAACTCGCATTTAAATGTCCAACGTATGTTGTAATTGATGCGGGTGGAATAGGATTTCAAATAAATATATCACTAAATACCTATGGAGCCATACAGGATACGGAGCGATGTAAACTCTATACCTGGCTTCATGTAAAAGAAGATGGACATACCTTATATGGCTTTTATGAGGAAGGTGAACGGCGTTTATTTCTTCATCTTATTTCAGTATCGGGTATTGGCCCGAATACCGGAAGGATGATCTTATCTTCTATAACACCTTCAGAGATACAAACTGCTATTGTTCAGGGAGATGTTCCGCTGATTCAGAGAATAAAGGGTATTGGCCCTAAATCTGCACAGCGGATGATCCTTGAATTACAAGATAAACTGAAGAAGGAAGGTCCTGATTCGTTGATCAATATGCCTAGTCATAGTACAGCTAAGGAAGAGGCATTGTCGGCGCTAGTGATGTTAGGATTTGCAAAAAATGTTGCTGAAAAGTCATTGGATACGGCTATAAAAGCTGGATCTGAAAATTTATCAGTAGAGCAATTAATAAAGATTGCTCTAAAAAGTTTATAATTAACATCAATATTGTCTGAAAATTGAAGAGTGCAGCTACTTTTTTCCTAAAGAGTTTTATTTGTTTCTTCATTCTATTATTTGGAGGACAGGCTATTGCTCAAAATACCGTTGCTAAAAAGGATTCTTCAAAACTTGTTTATCCATTTCAGGATTCCAAAACTCTGCAGTTTAAAAAGCAGGCTGGAATAGTTCTTCCCAATCCTTCCAATATTCAGCGCAGTGTAGAATTCGATCCATTATCGAAAAGATATATCATTCGGGAAAAAATTGGTGATCGTTTGTACAGAGCTCCGCAATACCTCAGCATCGAAGAATATCAGAAATACGAGAATGAGCTTATTAAACGTAATTATTGGCGTGAGTTGGCAGATCTGCCACTTTCTGAGGCCCGTGAGCCGGGTTTCATACCTCCTGTAAAAATAAACAGTAAATCTTTTGAACGGATATTTGGCGGAAATACCATTGAAATACGACCGCAGGGATCTGCCGATCTTACTTTTTCAGGCCGTCTGAGTCGTAATGAGAATCCATTATTCAATGAACGTCAGCGTAAGCAAGGTAATTTTGACTTTGACCAGCGGATACAGATGAATGTTATCGGTCAGATTGGTGAGAAGATGAAGATCACCACTAACTATAATACCGAAGCTCAGTTTGATTTTGAAAACCAGGTTAAGCTGGATTATACGGGGAAAGATGATGAGATCATCCGGAAAATAGAGGCTGGTAATGTTAGTCTTCCTTTAAGTTCATCGCTTATAACGGGCAGTCAGGCTTTATTTGGATTGAAAACTCAGTTGCAGTTTGGCCGTTTAAATGTAACCAGTATTTTTTCACAGCAGAAATCGCAGCAACGCGAAATAACAATCACAAACGGTTCACAACAGAATGAGTTTACTATCTCTGCGGATAATTATGAAACCAATAAGCATTATTTCCTGGCTCAATATTTTAGAAATAATTACAGTAAAGCATTGGAGAATATCCCACTTAACAGTTCGAATGTTAATATTACAAAACTCGAAGTTTGGGTAACCAACCGGGCAAATACTTCAGCCAATTCAAGAGATGTTCTGGCATTGCTTGATTTGGGAGAGAACAGGGTCTATAATACCAACCAGGTTCGTGGAGGCGCAGGTTTCTCGGTTTATCCTGCCGGCTTTGCAGGTCCGGGTTTTGCCCAGCAATCTAATAATTTATTGCAGGTTTTGCCTCCGGGTGTGAGGCTCTCCAACTCAAATGATGCGAATGCATTTTTTCAGCCAGGCGGTGGAGGAACCGATAACTTTGTCAAGCTAACGTTTGCCCGTAGCCTTACTGACAAAGAATATATATTGAATCCCCGTCTTGGCTATATTTCTTTGAATACAGCCCTGAATGCTGATGAAGTACTGGCTGTTGCCTTTCGATATACTATTAATGGTGTAGAATATCAAGTAGGTGAGTTTTCTACCGATATTCCTGTCAATAACTCAACTCCAGAAGTGCTTTACGTGAAGCTTTTGAAGAATGAAACACTCAAGACTAGCTTACCTACCTGGGACTTGATGATGAAGAATATTTATACTTTGGGGGCCTATCAGGTAAGCCGTAACGACTTCAGATTAAACATTTTCAGGCTTGATGAGGAAACGGGTATTGAAAAACCTCAGATGACCGAAGGGAAGAATACAAAGGGGAAATTGTGGATCCAGATGACTAATCTAGATAATCTGAACCAGCAGAATGATAGAAAGCCTGATGGTTATTTTGATTTTCTGGAGGGGATAACCATCGATCCGCTGAATGGCCGCATCGCTTTTCCATTGGTTGAACCTTTTGGTACCGACTTGGCTAAGCGATTTGATCCGGTTACAGAAAGAAATCTGATCAACAAATATGTTTATCAGCCTCTGTATGATTCTACGAAAGTTATTGCCCAGCAATTGTTTGCAAAGCTAAATAGATACCAGATCAGAGGTACGTATCAGTCGCAGGGAGGATCTGAATTTCAGCTAAATGCTATTAATATCCCAGCAGGGTCTGTTCAGGTAATTGCGGGCACTTTGCCATTACAAGAGGGCGTAGATTTTACTGTTGATTACAATGTAGGGTTGGTTAGGATCTTAAATCAGGCCTTATTAAACTCCGGGCAACAAATCAGGATCAAAATGGAGAATAATGAACTCTTTGGTCTGCAGCAAAGATCTCTCACCGGTTCAAGGTTTGACTACCGGGTGAATAATAAGCTTAATCTGGGGGGTACGTTCATGAACCTTACCGAAAAGCCTCTTACACAAAAGGTGAATATCGGAGAGGAAGCAATTTCTAATACTATTTGGGGTCTTGATATCAATTACAGTTCACCTTCGCGGTGGCTTACCCGAATGGTCGATAAGATCCCATTCATCAATACAAAAGAGGCATCGAGCATCACTTTCTCAGGTGAATATGCACAGCTTGTTCCCGGACACCCAAGAGCATTAAACTTTGCCGGTAGCAAGAATGGAGCAAGTTATCTGGATGATTTTGAGGCCAGCAGATCTTTAATTGACATTAAAAGTGCCATCTCATGGCAGTTATCAGGAACACCACAGCGATTTCCTGAATCGAGACTTAATAATGACCTGGCCTATGGTTATAATAGGGCGCGATTAGCCTTTTATAATATTGATCCTATATTTTTTATTACCGGTAATTCTCTTACTCCTGATAATATCCGCAGAGATAAAAATGAGTTGTCAAACCATTATGTACGACAGGTTTTTGAACGGGAGGTTTTTCCTTTTAAGGAATCCAATACCGGGCAGGCTATAATTTTGCCAACCTTTGATCTTGCCTATTATCCCACTGAAAGGGGTCCGTATAATTTTACAACAACGGGCTTAACTCCAAATGGAAATCTGGCTAATCCAAGAAGCAGGTGGGGTGGAATTTTCAGGAAGCTGGAAACGAATGATTTTGAAGCGTTAAACATTGAATTCATCGAATTGTGGATGCTAGATCCTTTTATTTATAACAAGACCAGCAGGGGTGGTGACCTATATTTTAACCTGGGGAATATCACTGAGGATATTTTAAAGGATGGAAGAAAAAGTCTAGAAAATGGTTTGCCAGCAGATGGTAGTACAGCAAAAACAGATCCTACAAACTGGGGAAGAGTTCCAAAACTTCAGCCAGTTATTCAGGCTTTTGACAATAACCCTACATCCAGACAATTTCAGGATGTGGGACTCGATGGCCTGAGCTCTGTAGATGAACGCCAGCAGTTCAGCTCATTTTTAAATCAGGTAAAAGCAAGTGTAAACCCGCAAGTAGGCTCTATCCTAGAAAGTGACCCATCTTCGGATGATTATCAGTATTACCGTGGCTCTAACCTTGATCAGGCAAATGCAGGCATCCTCAAAAGATATGAAAAGTATAATAATCCTGAAGGAAACTCAAAAACCTCTCAACAGTCTTTAGATCAAACTGGAATTGAAAATACCGCGGCCACTTCATTCCCTGATGGAGAAGATATCAACCGTGATAATAATTCAACCCAGGCAGATGAATATTATCAGTACAAGGTATCGATACGCCCACAGGATTTGCAGAGCGTTGGAAGCAATTATATTTCTGATATTGTTTCTGCCACCGTCAAACTGGCAAATGGTAAGCAGGAAACCGTGAAATGGATACAATTCAAAATACCGATCGCTGATTATATTCAAAAGGTTGGTAATATTGAAGATTTTAAATCCATCAGATTTATCAGGATGTTCACGACCGATTTTGCCGATACTACGGTTATGCGTATGGCAAAATTGCAATTAGTAAGAGGTGAGTGGAGAAGATATAATTCAGAAAATAACCCGACCAAAGTAATTACTGATCCTGGCCTGATCAATCCGGGGCTCGACAATTCTGTGATCGATGTAAGTGCGGTGAATATTGAAGAAAATGGAAAGCGTACACCTATTCCGTATGTTCTTCCTCCGGGCATTACCCGAGAAATCGACTTTACAAATTTCCGTGGCGAATCTCGTCAAAATGAGCAATCACTTTCATTAAGTGTTAAGAATCTTAGAGACGGTTATGGTCGTGCAACTTTTCGTACAACATCGAATGATTTTCGATCATACAGGCGAATGGAAATGTTCATCCATGCCGAAGGTGATCAGCTGAGAGATAATGACCTTCGTGCATTCCTTAGGGTGGGAACTGATAATCAGGATAATTACTATGATTACGATATTCCATTGAAAGTAACGAATCCGGGTACGAATGATCCCGGACTAATTTGGCCTGAACAGAATAAGCTGGATATAGAACTTAAGTTATTTCTTGAAGCTAAAGCTGCACGTAATAGGGCTGTGTTTAATGGTCAGCCATGGCCAATAAACCGTCCATATATTTATCAGGATGGGGTAAATATCATTACTGTGAAAGGGCAGCCCGACTTGAGTAAGGTTCGTGTGTACATGCTGGGAGTGCGTAACCCTTTAAAAAATGTGGCAAATCCGCGGCTTGATGACGGATTGGATAAGTCGGCGCAGATCTGGTACAATGAGTTGAGGCTGACTGATTTTGATGAAGGTGGCGGATGGGGAGCTACTGCCAGGATGAATGCAAAGCTTGCAGACTTTGCAGATATTACGATCTCCGGAAGTAAGAGTACCATTGGATTTGGTTCTATTGATCGTAAGGTAAGTGAGCGTAACCGTGAAGATGATGTTTTAATTGATGTATCAGGAAATGTTGAATTAGGTAAATTCTTTTCAGAGCGCTCCGGAATTAAAGTGCCTATGTTTGTGAATTTCTCTTCGCAGGTTGGATCACCACAATATGACCCACGGAATATGGATACCGAATTTAAAACAACCTTGGAAAATTCCAGTAAACAGGAGCGCGATTCTATTAAATTCATAACCGAAGATTTTACCTCCAGAAAAAGCATCAATTTTACGAATGTCCGTAAGATTAAGACAAATCCCGACAGTAAAACCCGATTATGGGATATTGAAAACCTGAGTGCAACGTATGCTTTCAATGAATTCAATCATCGTGATTTTATTAATGAGAATAACATCCAGAAGACTTACCGTGCGGGATTGCAGTACAATTATTCAAACCAGGCAAAGTCAATTACACCCTTTGAAAAGCTGATCAAGTCAAAAAGTCTTGCCCTGGTTCGTGATTTCAACTTCAGTCTGTTCCCCTCCATCCTCAATTTTAACATAGATGTGAATCGATTGTATTCAGAGAACACGCTCAGAAATAATGATCCCAATAATTTTTTGCCAATAAATACCAATTTCAATAAGAATTTTCAAATGTCGCGTCTTTACGGGATCAGCTGGAACCTTACCCGATCCATGCAGATCGATTTTAACGCTACTAATTATTCAATCATTGATGAGCCTGAAGGCCGCATAAACGGACTCAAACGCGATACACTTTGGGAAAATTTGAAAAGCTTGGGTAGGACCACAGATTATGGCCATACCATGAACCTTACTTACAATGTTCCAATTAATAAAATACCTGGATTTGATTGGGTGACCTTGGCAACACGCTATGGTGCCGGTTTTAACTGGCAAACAGAGCCCTTATTGACCCTGAATGACCCCAGTATTAATGTGGGAAATACCATTCAAAACTCACGAACCATACAGCTCAATCCAAGTTTAAGTTTGGTTGCGCTCTATAATAAGTTTGGATTCATTCGAAGCATGAATAGTTCCGAAAAGAATGCAACGGCAGCCTTTTTTGTGAATTTGCTGACCAGTTTGAAAAATGTAAGCGGAGCCTACACCAAAACCCAGGGCACCTTCCTTCCCGGGTATATACCTCAGACTGGTTTTATTGGTCAGAATATGAATTCTAGTGCTCCTGGATATGATTTTCTGTTTGGTGGTCAGAATGATATCAGAGGCCGGGCGCTGGGAAGCGGCTGGATTACTAGAGACTCCTTGTTAAACCAATTATATATCAATACATCTAAAGAAGATCTCAATTTCAGAGGTTTAGTTGAACCGATCCGTGATCTGCGTATTGAATTAACAGCTCTGAAAAGTCAAAGCTTTAACTATTCCACCAATTTTAAGTTTCTGCCTTCCAGTAATAGCTTTGAGAATTTAAGTCCGGTAACTACCGGTGATTATACGATCTCCTATTTTTCATTGCGTACCGCATTTAGTAAAGAGGATAAGACCAATAATTCATCTGCACTGTTCAGGCAGTTTCAGCAAAATAGGTCAATTATTTCGCAAAGGCTGGGTGCAAAAAATCCTAATTCTGTTGGTACAACAACTGGCTTTGCAGATGGGTATAACAAGAATTCGCAGGATGTATTGATTGCCTCATTCCTGGCAGCTTATACCGGAAAGGATGCAAATACCATTGCTCTGAACCGTTTCCCAAAAATGCCGATTCCTAATTGGCGATTGAGCTATAATGGATTAACGAAATTTAGTTTATTCAATGATATTTTTACTTCAGTTGACATCAATCATGCTTACCGGTCAACGTATACCGTTAATGGTTTTAATTCTTTGATTCGATATCAGGAGGTAAATGGAGGTGTGAATGTTAAAGATGCCAGTGGCAATTTCCTTCCTTTCTATCAGTTTTCGCAGATTACCTTATTTGAGCAGTTCCTGCCCCTTCTTGGTGTTGATGTGCGACTTAAAAACAATATGACATTGAATTTGGAATACCGTAAATCAAGGGCTTTGAGTTTCAGTCTATCAAATGGTCAGCTGGCTCAGCAGAAGGAAAATGGTGCAGTCTTCGGAATGGGATATCGCACCACTCAGTTTCGTTTTCCTTTCGGTCTGTTTAAATCACTTAAGCTTGATAACGACATGAATTTTAAACTTGATTTTGCATTAAGTGACAGGAAACTCGTTATCTATCGTGCAGATCTTGACGATGCCGAAATTTCATCAGGTGCAAAAAATATTACTGTTAGACCCTCTGTTGATTATGTATTGAACCAGCGCTTTACCATGCGCTTATTTTATGATGGAAATATAACCCAGCCATACACTTCTCAAACCTTTAATACCTCATTCAGTAATTTCGGAGTTAATTTGAGGTTTAACCTTTAATAACGCTAGCGCTAGCGCACGCGTGTCGCGTGTGGTATTACTTATTTATAATTCCTTGGCACGCGTTTCGCGTGTACCAGCACAATTTCAAAACATCAACTCACTACAAAAAATTGGAAGTCTGCACAACTTAAAGTATTTTTGAAAAAATAAAAAAAGAACGAAATGAGATTTCCTGCAGAATTAAAATATACCAAAGATCACGAATGGATACGCGTTGAAGGTAACCTGGCTTATGTTGGGATTACTGAATTTGCGCAGCATGAATTAGGAGATATTGTGTACGTTGATGTTAACACTTTGGGTAAAGAAGTTAGCCGTGAAGATGTATTTGGCACTGTTGAAGCAGTAAAAACAGTTTCAGATCTTTTTATGCCTCTTAGCGGTAAAATTCTTGAAATTAATAAGAAACTTGATGTCAACCCTGAGCTGGTGAACAGCGATCCATATGGAGATGGCTGGATGGTTAAGATCGAAATTTCAGATGCTTCTCAAGTCGAAGAATTATTGTCATCATCAGACTATGAAACTCAGATAGGAGTTTAATGCTAAAAACGTTAAGATACCAGAATCTGTCCATTTTATGGGCTACTTTTGTGGTCATTGTATGTGAAATACCCACTGCCGATGTATCAGTTAGTACTGGCTTTACTTTTTTTGAGGGCTTTGATAAATTAGCACATACTGGTTTCTTTTTTGTTCTCACAGTTCTATTATTTCATGGTAAGATCAAGGAACAGGGAAGCTATACCTACCGGACTTTAACTATTTTTAAAATTTTAGGGATCACCTTTTTTCTGGGTGCTGGCATAGAGCTTTTGCAATTAGAGATATTTACCTATCGTTCGGCAGAATGGTGGGATCTGTTTGCAGATATGACCGGTGTAGGTATGGGTATTTTTGGGTATATATTTTTACATAGAGGGCAATTCGATGAAAAATAGAATTAAACTAGCCTTATTTATTGCTTTATTCTGTCTAAGCTCCTGCAGTATTTTCAAAAAAGGGTGTAAATGTCCAAAGTTTATACAAGTCCATTCTCCAGTAAATCAGCTTTTTAGCAGATAGATTGTCCGATTAATCTAAAATAAAATTTTCTTATTTGGAATTAATTCAAATAAGCTTTATTTTTGATTAAGATTTAGACAGGGATATGAAGCTTTCACAATTTCTACCAGGGCAAACAGGCATAATTAAAGAATTTACTGATTTAGAGATGTCTGTTAAATTAATGGAAATGGGATGTTTACCAGGAGAATCTATCGTAGTTGAACGCTTAGCTCCACTTGGTGATCCTATGGCTATTACCGTTTCAGGATATCAGTTGAGCCTTAGAAAAAAAGAAGCTTCAACAATTATTATGCAATAATTTATAGGTGAACGGCGATTTAAAAGTTGCATTGGTTGGTAACCCCAATTCCGGAAAATCTACCCTATTTAATGTACTTACCGGTTTAAATCAAAAGATCGGTAATTTCCCCGGCGTTACAGTCGAAAAAAAGATCGGTTTTGTTAAACTTTCCGACTATCGTAACGCACAAATCACAGACCTTCCCGGAACTTATAGTATTTATCCAAAAAGCAGGGATGAAAGCATCGTAATGGATGTACTTGCCGATAAAAACAGTCCCGATTATCCCGAACTCATTGTATTTGTTGCCGACGCATCGAATCTGAAAAGAAATCTGCTTTTGTTTTCTCAGGTTGCTGATCTGAAGATCCCCATCATCATCGCTTTAAATATGATGGATATAGCCAGGCAATCAGGAATGGAAATTGCTATTGACGAGCTGGCTCAAAAGCTTGGTATTCAGGTTATTCCAATTTCTGCACGTAAACAGCAAGGTATTGATCGGCTAAAGGAATCGATTCTAAACAGTACTTCAATTCCTTTACAATTACCTTCTATTGAGGTTGAGGCCATTGCCCCGGAGCTTATTCATAAGATTCAAAATGAATTGAACATTGAGCATCCTTATGTGGCACTTCAGCTGGCCCATCAGCATGAAGACATGCTCTTTTTATCCAATGAGCATAAAAAGAAAATTCAGGCACTCAGTCAGGAGTTTGACTTCCATTCCCAGAAATCGCAAGCTTCAGAAACTATATCAAGATATAATTTTATCAATGATGTGCTATTCGATACTGTTAAAATGCATTCTGATGCTAAACTTGAAACCTATAGTAATAGGATTGATAAAATATTGACCCATCGAATATTCGGATTTGCTATATTTTTTGCCATCCTTTTTTTGATATTCCAGTCCATTTTTGCTTGGTCAGAGTATCCAATGTCGCTTATTGAGCAATTATTCATGTGGCTCACTGATATGGGGACTCAAATTCTGCCACCCGGACTATTAACTGATCTTTTGATTGATGGAGTCCTTGCCGGATTAAGCGGAGTAATTATTTTTATCCCGCAGATCGCAATCCTGTTTGCCTTTATTTCTATTCTTGAAGATACTGGCTATATGTCGCGGGTTACCTTCATGATGGATAAGATCATGCGTAAGGTTGGTTTAAGTGGAAAATCAATAGTACCATTGATTGGAGGCTTTGCCTGTGCAGTACCTTCAATTATGAGTGCCCGTAATATTGAGAGCTGGAAAGACCGGATGATCACCATTATGGTTACTCCATTGATTGCTTGTTCAGCGCGCTTGCCGGTATATACCTTATTAATATCATTGGTTGTACCTGATATAAAGCTTTGGGGCATCATCAATATGCAGGGAATTGTATTAATGTCATTGTATGTATTCAGTATTGTTAGTGCCATACTGGTGGCCTTGGTCATGAAGCTGGTTATTAAGGCGAGAGAAAGAGGGTACTTTATTATGGAGCTTCCTGTATATCGTGTACCCCGCTGGAATAATGTATTGCTAACGATGTACCGCAGTGTAAAGGCTTTTGTTTTTGAAGCCGGAAAGGTGATCATCGCTGTTTCAATAATTCTTTGGGTGCTTTCATCATTTGGCCCTTCTGATCGTTTTAAGAACATTGAAGCAAAGTATAGTTCTGAAACGATAAAACAACAATACCCTCAGGATGATATCGACCGTTTGCAAGCTTCAGAAAAATTGGAAAATTCGTACGCCGGAATGTTAGGTAAATCTATTGAGCCTGCTATCCAGCCAATTGGTTTTGATTGGAAAATAGGGATTGCCCTCATTACATCT
>CAMDQV010000042.1 GCA_945906015.1 Pedobacter schmidteae
AATCCAAACTATTAACAACATTAACCAAACAGCAAAAGGATCTTCAAAAACAGTTGGGTAAAAAACAAAAGGAAGCTTCAAACTTAAATAATGCTATTCAGGCAGCTATACGTAAGGAAATTCTAGCAGAACAGCTAAAAGCTGCTGAACGTGAAAGACTGGCAGCCGTAGCAAAAGCAAAACTAACGAAAGAAAAGATTACAGAATCATCTACCAATGAGAAGAAAACCAGTATTGAAGCTAAAGGTTCTTCAATATTAGCATCCAGTCCGGCAGATGCAAAACTTTCATCTTCGTTCATGGGAAGCAGGGGCCGTTTACAAAAGCCGGTATCAGGAATAATAACTCAGGGATTTGGCCAGCATAAATACAATAATGTCACTATTTTTAACCCAGGAATAAACATAAAAACTGAACCAAGTGCAACTGTTTCAGCAGTTTATGGTGGAAAAGTAAGTAAAGTTATTTTTCTGGTAAACACGTACACTGTAATCATTAGGCATGGCGAATATTTTTCTATCTATTCAAAGCTTAAAAATGTGAGTGTCTCAGCTGGGCAGGAGGTTCAGGCAAGACAATCTATTGGTACAGTTGCAACAGATCAGTCGGAGGGTGTGACTGAAATGCAATTTCAGATCTGGAAAGGTGGAACTCCAGTTAATCCATCTGGCTGGATTCTTTAGCTAAAATAGATTTTAGATTAAATAACAATACCTGGCCAGAAGGCGCTCTTAACCATCTGATAATAATCTAATTTGAAAAAATATAATATTAATTCACTTGATAAAAATTAAAACTTGTAAGTTTGCTCGATTTAAAAAAATATAAATGTCTGAACAAAGAGCTGCGATCGGTGTATGGAAAATTAACTTGCAATCTTCTGATTATAGAAAAAAATTAATAATCGGATTAATTCTTATTTCTTTTATTCTGCTTTCACTACCCTTTTTTTTTCAGGCAATTGAAAAGAGAAATGGTATTAGTTTCAATGATTATTTATTATCGTGGCTCCCTGCATATGACCTCTCTCTATATATATTTACAGTTATCTGGTCAATGACCTTATTTACATTCAGCAGATTTAAGCAAGATCCGAATATATTCCTAACCTTTCTTTGGGGCTTTATCCTCATCAATCTATCCAGGTTTGTGTTTATTGGACTTATACCACTCAATGCTCCAGCTGATTTAATTCCTATTCATGATCCTATCAGCAATCATTTCTATGGTCCAAAATTCATAACAAAAGATCTGTTTTTTTCAGGTCATACAGCAGCAATGTTTCTGATGTTTTTATGTCTGAAGAAAAGAACAGATAAAATTATGGCCTTATTAGCTACTATAATTATTGGTATTGCGGTGCTAATTCAGCATGTTCATTACACGGTGGATGTTGTTATGGCGCCTGTTATCACTTATTTTCTCTGGATTGGCTCAAAAAAGATCGTTGCATCTTAAAACTGTACAGATCAATCGGTAAAATTTTTGTCGATCAAAATCTGAATTATCCCATCAACAAGGCCTACTCTAGGAACAAATATTTGCTTTACACCACCCCATTTCATAACACTCAGATATATTTCTGTTGCTGGAATAATTACGTCTGCCCTATCCTGGTTAAGTCCCAGAACATTGATCCTGTCTTTTAATGAAAATGAATTCAGGTAATCATAGATAGATTTCAGCTTTATAAAAGTGATTGCAGTTCCATCTTTTTGATCGGCCATTCTAAATAATCTGTTAATATTTCCTCCCGTACCAATACCCGACAAATTTTTATTGGACTGAGCCTGATGCTTTACCCATTCCTTCATTTCTGCCCAGGTTTCATCTTTATCCTGATTATCAAGAATCCTTATACCCCCAAGATTGAATGAACACGAGGCAATCATTTCTCCCTTACTGAATACAGAAAGTTCTGTACTACCTCCTCCTACATCAATATATAAATAGTTCTTTTTGCGATCAAAACTCTCCTCAATATGACTTGCATAGATAATATCTGCTTCCCTTTGGCCTTCAACAATCTGCAGATCGATACCTGCTTCCGACTTAATTAAAGATACTATTGAAGAACCATTACTCGCTTCCCGCATAGCCGAAGTGGCACAAGCCATATAATCACTAACCTTATAAACATCAATTAAATTACGAAAGGCGACCATAGTCTTTAATAGCTCCTCGATCTTTTTAGCTGAAATTTTCTTGTCAAGAAATGCATCATCTCCCAGTCGAACTGGTACACGGATCAGTGTATTTTTTTTGAAAGAAACTAGGTTACCATTTTGTTTAATATCAGCTATTAAAAGTCTGATAGCATTCGATCCTATATCTATAGCGGCGTATCTCAATGTATTATTTTTTATATTTTAAATAGGTATAGATATCGGTCTGTGCCCTGCTTAATACTTTGGTTCCAGTTTTACGATAACGATTATTATTCAGCTGATTGATCTCTCTAGCCTTTGAATTATCCATTAATTGAATATCGATAATTTTAAGGATCTCTGATTTCACTTCCTGATCAAGAATTGGGAAACCAACCTCAACCCGATTATCAAGATTTCGGGCCATTAAATCAGCAGAAGTAAGGTACACTTTTTCTAATCCAGCATTTGCGAAAATCCAAACTCTAGCATGTTCAAGAAATCTGTCAATAATGCTAAATACCTCAATGTTCTCACTAAATCCTGTAACTCCGGGAATTAAGCTGCACATACCACGAATGATTAGCTTAATTTTCACACCTGCATTATTAGCATCATACAGTTTACTGATCACCTCTTCATCGGTTAAACTATTCATTTTTAATGTGATAAAAGCAAGCTTACCTGATTTAGCATTTTTAATCTCATGGTTAATCAAATCATTCAATTTTGATCTGCTCTCAAGAGGCGAAACAATTAAATATTTATATCCCTTGAAAAATGTCTGTGTTTGTAAACCTTTAAATAACTTGACAAGTTCGCTAGTAATTAGTGGATTTGCAGTAAAAAGACTGTGATCACAATACAATCCAGCTGTTTTTTCATTAAAATTACCGGTAGCAAGATTTGCATAGAAAACATGTTTCCCACTTTCCTGACTTTTTATAAGGCAAATTTTTGAATGAACCTTATAGTCGAGTATTCCGTAATTAACAATCACACCTTCGTCCTCGAGTTTGTTTGTCCAGAATATATTTGCCTGCTCATCAAATCTTGCTTTCAATTCCAATAAACAATATACCTTTTTACCATTTTTTGCTGCATTGATCAATGCATGAATTACCTTAGAGTTTTCAGCAAGACGGTATAAAGTCATGCTGATCTCTTTTACTTTAGGATCAATTGCTGCCTCTCTTAAAAAATGAATGATGTAATCAAATGACTGATAAGGTAAGTTTATCAGATAATCCCTTTTGGCTAAATGCGCAAAAATACTGCTTATACTAGATAAATCCTGAACGGGTAGCGCAGGCATTTTGGGATATTCAAGATCAGGGCCGCCAACATTAGGGAAGCTTATAAAATCTTTGAAATTATGATATCGATTTCCGGGGATTAGTCCGTCTGTACTCAAATCGAGTTTATCTATCAAGTATTTAAGCATATCCAATGGCATTTGCTTATCATATAATAAACGCATTGGTCGTCCTTTGGCCCGTTTATTCAGACTTTTTGTTAAAGATTCAATGAACTTCTCACTCACATGCTTATCTAGATCTAGTTCAGCATCGCGGGTAAGCTGAATAGAATAAGATTCTATCTGGTCATATCTAAAAATAAAGAATATATCATCCAAACAATATCTTATGATATCATCAATCAAAGTAACAAACTTTAAATTATTAGTTTCTGGAAGTACCAAAAACCGATTTAATCCATCGGTTGGAATTTCGATCAGGGCTAACCTAGATTTCTCAATATTTTTTTTCTGAATAAGTCTTACAAAAAAATAAATGGCACGGTCTTTTAATTCCGGAAAGATTTGATTCTTGTCAATCATAACAGGTACTAATGTTGATAGCACCTTCTCTCTGAAATATTTTTCGACATATAAGCCACGCGAAACATTTAACTGTTTTTCGTTGATTATGAATATTTTTTCTTTCTCAAGCCCTTTGAGAATCACATCGTTATACTGGTGATTAAATTTGCGTTCCTGACGAACAACAATATTCTTGATCTCATGTAAGGTTTTTCGCGGATTAAACCCCAACAACTCTTTTGACTTCGTATTTAAACTTGAAAGTCTGTTAAGGGTAGCAACTCTGACACGGTAAAATTCATCAAGATTGGATGAAAAAATAGCTAGAAACCGAATACGCTCAACCAAGGGGACAGATTTATCAGTCGCCTCCTGCAATACCCGATCGTTAAACGATAACCAACTAACTTCACGATTTAAAAGCGGAATATTCTTAGGCATTTCTTAAAAAATAAACAGTCCCGTTTCAAGGATGACGGGACTGTAAAAATCAAAAATAAATATTAATTAAATATTAAGTTCTCATTAAGTCTGTCGCCAGATGTTTAATGGCATCATTAATTTGAAGTAGTTTTAGCATTCTTCCTAGCTTTTTTTGCAACCGGAGTAACTGTTGCTTTTACCTTGTTAACTACAGGCTTTTTTGCGACTATTTTTTTTGCTGGTGATTTTGCTGATTTAACTGCTACAGGCTTAGTTGTGGCAGCTTTTTTAACCGATGACTTTATTGTTTTCTTGGCTGCTGTAGTTGTACTCTTAGACACTATAGGCTTTACAACTTTTGGAATACTCTTTTTTACTGCCTTTGGTTTAAGTGGAATTGCCTTTGGCTTTAATGGAGCGGCTTTTGGCTTTAGTAGAACTGCCTTTTTTACAGGACTTACTGCTTTCTTAGTAGAAATTGCAATTGGTCTTTTGATCCTTTTAATTTTGATTGCATTTGATTTACTATCCTTCTGTTCTTCAACCGCAACTTTTACTTCATTATATTTTCTTGCAAGTTTTTTAGCAAGCTCTTTACTTGTCTTTTTAATATCTTTTGAAAATTTATCTGCATCATGGCCGAGGCTTTTCAAAGCTTCCAAAAATTTATTTGAAATTGAAGCTTCCAACTCTTTTTTCACTACCTGCTTGGCTGTCTTTTGCTCAGTTTTTACAGAGGTTTTTACTTTATTTGTTTTCATGATTTTTCTATTAATGATTGTAATTTTGGAATTATTTAAATATATTAACTAATATTTGTTTTACAAATAGAATAATAATTATGCCAACATTTGATATAGTAAGTAAGATTGACGGTCAGACCCTCGACAATGCAATAAATACAGCAAAAAAAGAGATTCTCAACCGTTACGATTTTAATGATTCCAAAAGTACAATTGAACTCGATAAAAAATCGAATGAAATTACTATCATTACTGAAAATGATATGCGTTTAAAGGCTATTCAGGATGCAATCATTTCGCGAATGGTTAAACATAGCCTTGACCCTGGAAGTATGGATCTTGGAAAGGAACAATATGCTTCTGGCAATATGCTTCGCAAAGAAATCAAAATTAAAGAAGGCATAGATAAAGAGGTTGCCAAAAAGATAGTCAAAAAGATAAAAGATAGTGGCTTAAAAGTTCAGGCTTCAATAATGGACGACCAATTAAGGGTTCAGGCCAAGAAGATAGATGATCTGCAGGCAGTTATTTCTTTATGCCGGACTGAAGATTTCGGACAACCATTACAATATATTAATATGCGAAATTAATCCTGCATTAATATCCCAATTGAATTTATATCGGTTTTACAAATTTGGTATCATATTCATCAATACCCTAGATATAACCATTTTGGATAAGGAATACAAACAAATAAATTTGATTATAAAACCAATAAACCAGTTTCGATCCCTGATTTCTAAAGCCTTAAAATGGAGAAAAATAATTAGCAAAATAGATATTATTCTTTTAGAATATCTTCAGCGGATTCAGTATCCCATTAGGATCAAAAACAGATTTTATACCACGCATAATATCTAGATGAGTTTTAGTGTACTTAATATCCATATATTCTCTCTGCACTAAACCTATGCCATGTTCGCCTGAAATAGTGCCTCCCAAAGCAACGGTCAGTTCAAATATCTCTCTAATACCCTGCTTTAATTTTGTATTCCAGTCAAGATCAGACATCGTTCCCTTGATAATATTTACATGCAAATTACCATCACCTGCATGCCCGTAACAAATAGACTCGAATCCAAAACGCTTACCTATTTCCTTAATTCCACGAATAAGTTTAGGCAATTCGGAGCGGGGAACAACAGTGTCTTCTTCTTTATATATTGAATTAGATTTCACAGAAAGGGGCATGGTTCTTCTCATTCGCCAGATTGACTCTTTTTGAACTGAAGTTTCTGCTAATAATACCTCAGAACAGGCGTTTTCTTCTAAAACGATATTTATTTTTTCACAATCAGCAAATAGCAATTCAAGATCATTGCCATCTACTTCAATCATCAGGAAAGCCATAGCATCATCTTTCAGATCAAACTGAAAATGATCATACTCAATTACCCATTCAACTGCTCGTCTTTCCATAAACTCAAGGGTAGATGGAATTATACCTGCCCTAAAGATTGCCGAAACTGCTGCACATGCCTGTTCATTATCAGGAAATGACGCAAGCATCAACAGACTTTGCGAAGGAGCTGGTATCAACTTTAAAACTATTTTAGTAATAATGCCCAAAGTGCCTTCAGAACCAATCATTAACTGTGTTAAATTATATCCAGAAGCATTTTTCAAGGTATTAGCACCAGTCCATATAATTTCTCCTTCGGGCAAAACAACTTCAAGATTTAAAATATATTCTCTGATTGTTCCATATTTAACAACCCTTGGACCACCGCTTCCATGTGCAACATTACCTCCAATATAACAGGAGCCCTTGCTGGATGGATCAACCGGGTAAAGAAGTCCCTTTTCTGCTACTGCATTCATGAAAAATTCAGTGATCACTCCCGGTTCTACTGTGGCTTGCAAATTGCGTTCGTCAATTTGGATTATGGAATTGAACCTTTCCATTGAAATAACCAATCCACCTTTAACAGGGAGCGCGCCCCCGCTTAATCCGGTTCCTGCCCCTCTTGGGGTAACAGGTATTTTATACGTGTTACATAATCTCATCAGATCTGATATCTGATTCGAAGTATTAGGCTTTACAACCGCTTCTGGATAATATACCAAATCTTCCGTTTCATCGCGAGCGTATTTTTCAAGGTGTTCAGCCTCAGTAAAAACGTTTTCAGTACCTACAATTTCTAGGATCTTAGTTAAAAAATTGGGGGTGATAGGATTAAATTGCATATTATCTTTTAAAAATTAATTCAATAGCTGAGTTTTTCACTTCTGCTCCCATTGGAGGATGCATTTTACGGATGGATATACGAATATATTGAACAGCTAAAAATTCATGCCTTATTCTCTCCAGTATTCCATGAGCCACTGTCTCAATTAGTTTTCTGGGGATCTTCATCTCCTCAGATGCGATCTGAAACAAGCGTACATAATTAACTGTATTAGATAAATCATCTTCTCCATCACCAAAAACGTTCAGCATAGTATCAATGTCAAGAATGAATTCAGCACCTAATACTTGTTCTTCAGGATAAAATCCATGAAACGAAAAAAAGCGAGCACCTTCTAAACTAACTTTTTGACTGATTGTTCCCATAAATACAAAAATATATTATTTACGGCACATCTAGGATGATTGTATTATATGAATAAATAAATCAAGAATTTTACTAGAAAATATTAACTTCATTTCAAAATTAGTATATACATTTATCTCAAAAAAAATTAAACTATGAAACGTATATTTTTGATCAATGCAATTTTATTTATTGTTATAAATAGTGTTAATGCCCAGCAAAACAGTAAACCAAAAGACTCTGAAATATGGTCGCCCGTTCCTAAAATAGTGAGTTTTCAAAACACACCAGATGATGCAATCATTTTGTTCAATGGAGGAAATCTTGACCAATGGATATCTGTTAAGGACAAATCAGCAGCAAAATGGATTGTTAAGGACAATACATTTACGGTAAATAAAGGGACTGGAAATATCGAAACAAAACAATCCTTTACCAATTATCAGCTACATATTGAGTGGTTGATACCTTCATATATTACAGGAAGTGGTCAGGCAAGAGGCAATAGCGGACTCTTTTTGGCTTCAACTGGCAAAGGAGATAACGGTTATGAACTTCAATTACTTGATTCTTACAATAACCGAACATACAGCAATGGGCAGGCTGGAAGTATTTACAAACAAGCAATCCCTCTGGTAAACGCATCTAAAAAACCAGGAGAATGGCAAACGTACGATGTCATTTGGAATGCCCCAGTTTTTAATGAAAACGGAAGCTTGAAATCTGCAGCCAGAGTTACAGCATTACATAACGGTATCCTTATACAAAACAATGTTGAGTTAAAAGGAGAAACAGCATTTATTGGTACTCCAACTTATAAAAATCACGGACCATCACCAATAAAATTACAGGACCATGGTGACCCAAGTGAACCCATAAGTTTTCGCAATATCTGGATAAGAAATCTCTAAAAAAACGGAATCCTAATTCGAATACCATTTTATAAAAAAATAGCTGAACTGGCATTGCTTTATAGCTTCTTGCCGGTTCAGCTATCATCTTTAAGTTCAGTCAATGATTTCAAGGTCAATAAACTGATAATAAGAACCCTAGTCCAAATTCTTGCATTATTTGTTAGTTTTAAAAAGTTAAAAAGGTATTTACTTGCCCTTTTGCTCTAAAATTCGTAATTTTGCAATTAAAGCATTAGCTATTCTTTATTAACACCTGCAGATCAATTCGTCAAATCTGGATATCGGACATAACTGTTTCATAAACAGCAAATCCTTAACCTGATTAATTCTTGTAGTCGAATTCTTTTTATCTTTCAGCAGCGAAATATAACCGGATAGTATTTTTTTACTTAAAACTACAATATATGGCTAAATCGCAGGCTACCTTCATGAAGAAGCAACTCGAAAAAAATAGAGCGAAAAAGAAGGAAGATAAAGAACATCGTAAACAGGAACGTCAACAAAATTCTACAGGGGGAAAATTGGAAGACATGATGGCTTATGTCAATGAACATGGTGAACTTTCATCAACCCCGCCAGAATTAAAGCAACCCAGCAAACAAAATGAGCGGAAAATCTTGTAGTATATTATTAGATATCCTCAATTAATTTATCGGCACAAATCTATTTTAGGAACTGTATGAGTACTTTCATGATTAAAATTAGATTTTAACCATGAAAAGAACATTACAATTCTTAAAATTTAGATAACAAGGTATTTTAAAAACTTGCCTGTAAAAAGACTTATTTTGAAGGAAATTCAGGCAAATTCATCCAGTGAGTAAAATCTTCTAACTCCACTTTATCATCTGCAACTACAAACTTATTGTAGATCTCACTGTAAAAACCAAAATAAATTTGACCACCATCAAATAATAATACATCTTTTGCCTGCTCAGGCAACTCATCTTTAACCAATTTCCAAATCATATCATAAAGATATTAAACTATTATTAAAATGGATTATTAGATGAGTAATGTTAAGACAAATTTTTTCGATTTTTTCAGAATATGTAATTACCCAAGCATTATAAAAATATACTACTCTTTGCTTTTATAGAATTCATGAACTAATTTTCATTTAAAATATTGCTGTTTGATTGAATGGTATTACAATCAAATTTTCAAACCTATTTTAGTAATTTTGAAAAACTAACCAAAGTCTATGCAAAGTTCAGAAAACAATGCTATTCGCAGATCATCCAAAAAAGATCTTTACGAAGCACCCGATTATTATCTTTTAGATGATCTATTAAGCCAGGAGCATAAGTTAATTCGGGATAGTGTTCGCAGCTGGGTAAAGAAAGAAGTGAGTCCAATAATTGAGGACTTTGCTCAAAAGGCTTTATTTCCTAATCACCTAATTCCGGGACTTGCAGAAATTGGTGCATTCGGTCCTACAATTCCGACAACTTATGGCGGAGCCGGACTAGATTACATTTCGTATGGATTGATCATGCAAGAAATTGAACGAGGCGATTCAGGAATTCGTTCTACAGCCTCTGTACAAGGATCCTTGGTTATGTATCCTATCTATACCTATGGGTCTGAAGAACAAAAAATGTATTATCTCCCAAAACTCGCCTCTGGCAAACTCATGGGCTGCTTTGGATTGACTGAACCTGATCATGGCTCAGACCCTAGCAGCATGATCACAAGCATAAAGGATATGGGTGATTATTATCTGCTTAATGGAGCTAAAATGTGGATATCAAATTCTCCTTTCGCTGATATTGCGATTGTTTGGGCAAAGGATGAAGAAGGAATTATACGTGGCTTAATAGTAGAAAAAGGAATGGAGGGCTTCAGTGCACCCGAAATACATGGTAAGTGGAGTTTAAGAGCTTCTGCAAGTGGCGAGCTGGTTTTTGATAATGTAAAAGTGCCTAAAAAGAATATTTTACCTAATGTAAAAGGCCTTAAAGGTCCACTAGGATGTTTGAATCAAGCTCGTTATGGAATAGCATGGGGAGCCTTAGGTGCAGCAATGGATTGTTATGACACAGCGCTTCGTTATTCGAAAGAGCGGATTCAGTTTGGTCGCCCAATTGGTGGTTTCCAGCTTCAACAAAAAAAGCTTGCTGAAATGATTACAGAAATAACAAAAGGACAGCTTCTTGTGTGGCGTTTAGGTGTATTAATAAATGAAAACAGAGCTAGCCCTGCTCAAATCTCAATGGCAAAAAGAAACAGTGTAGAAACAGCAATTAATATTGCTCGTGAAGCAAGACAGATACTTGGAGGCATGGGTGTAACAGGCGAATATCCGGTAATGAGACACATGATGAACCTGGAATCAGTTGTAACTTATGAAGGAACTCATGACATTCATTTACTCATTACAGGCATGGATATAACCGGATTGAATGCATTTGAATAAAATTAGTAAAAAATATAGATTATTAGGATTTGAAAAATCGGCTTATTTGCTAAACAACACAAAATAGAATGATCAGATCAATCTAAATCAGGAATAAACTGATTTAACGCGTTCTCTGAGATTATATCCTGAAGACATCACTTCTCCATACGCACCGGCGGTTCTAATAGCAATCAGATCACCTCGTACAGATTTGGGAAGTTCCACCTCTTTGCCAAAGCAGTCTGTACTTTCACAAATAGGGCCAACTACATCGTATTTAACATGAACCTCAGCTATTGAGCTAATGTTCTCTATCTTATGAAATGCCTGATAAAGAGCGGGCCGCATCAATTCGGTCATTCCGGCATCCAAAATTAAAAAATTCTTTTTAAGTCCATTTTTCACGTAAAGTATCCTACTAATCAGACTTCCACATTGTGCAACCAGAGCTCTTCCTAATTCAAAATGAACTTCCTGGTGATTTCTGCGTTCTAAAAACTGATTAAAAATTGCAAAATAGCTCAGAAAATCGTTAATAGAATTTTCATCTGGCGCATGATAATCTACACCCAGGCCTCCTCCAACATTCAAAATTTGTAGTTGAAAACCATGGTCTTCAAACCAGGAATTAAGCTCATTCACTTTCACACACAAACTTTTAAAAACCTCCAGATTGGTAATCTGGGAACCAATATGGAAATGTATGCCAATAAGTTTTAGATTTGGACTAGCATTCAGCTGTTCAATGCAGGAGTTAAGCTCCCACTGATTCACACCAAATTTATTTTCTTCAAGCCCGGTAGTGATATATTGATGAGTATGTGCATCTACATTG
>CAMDQV010000043.1 GCA_945906015.1 Pedobacter schmidteae
ATATCCAATGGTTTTGCATTCAATAGCTCTCCTTTGGCATCATACGAGGTGTATGTGCCATCAGTACTCTTTACTTTAGATGGATAGTAGAACTTACCATGATAATTAACAAGTTTAGTGCCATCTGCATCAATAATTTCAGTACCATGGTCATTATGGCCAAATTTATTTGAAAGAAACGTTACCAATCCATTATCTGTCAACAAAATAACTGGCAATGGAATAGAAACATTTCCAAAAAAATGCCATTCATGTGAATCAGCAATATGATGAAGAATCATTTGAGAAATATCTTCATCCTCCTTTGCCGGTTGAGCGTGTTCTTCAGTGGCAGATTTATGTAAATCATCTGCTGCTTTGTGCTCCTGAGAATAGGCAGAAAAACTCCAAGCAGAAAATAATACCGCATAGAACGATATGCTTAAGAATTTTTTTGAATTGAAAATATGGCTCAAATCCATTTATTATAAGGAATTTACTTAAATTTTTGGTTGTGCAAGTTACATAACAAACAATATATTTCAAACACTGTATGAAAGAAATATAAATAAAAAAAATTGATGATAAATTTTGTCGGATCTACCGTATTTCCGCTTATGTAAAGAAAAGCTATGAGCGTGCACATGAGCAACTTAATAGTAATACTACCAAGCAGAGCCTGGCCCGAAGCATGAGCGCTGATGCTCATTCTCCAAAAAGCAACTAAATAGATGCTTAATGTGAGGATAGCGAATACCCAGAACAAAAGCCAGAATCTTGGAATAATTAGTGCTTCAAGCGGAAAATAATATTGGGCAACCAAGGGAGGAATAGCTAAAAAAAATATAAAAAGAATGAAATAAATTACAAAGCGAAGAATACTCATGCCTTAAGTTGTTTAATGATTTGGTAAATTGAAAGGCAAACCCCAAAAACACAGGTAATTGCAGTTACCCATTGTATTTTATGGTCAAACCATTGATCTATCTTATATCCAATAAATGCAGATCCTCCGATAATAGCCATCATTTGAAATGCCATACCTGTGTACTTAGCATAAGTACCATATGCCTGGCCTCCAGAATCTTTATCATCGTTAAAATTTGGCTTATTATCCTCCATCCCAATTTTTGAATATTTTTTGTACAAAATTATAAAATTAAGCCTTAAATGATTTAATTAAATGTATGTACAAGAATATTGTCCTGTATTTTGCAATTTTTTGTATTTAAATACTTCTAGCTTTTAATAATTAGGTGCCAAAATGAAGCATGTTTTTATATAGAAAGAGTTTATATTTATCCGAACAAATCCATTCTGATAAAATATCTTTGCAAGGATTCTTTTATACTATTTCAAGCCTGATTAATTTGAGATCAACTAGTCAAGTTATACTTCGTTATTTATTTTTAAGCTGCACTTTTTGCCTCTGCTTATCCTCCTGTAATTCACAAAAAGAAACTGTGGCCAGTCGCGGAATGCAGAACCTAACCGCTCATTATAATATTTTGTATAATGCTAAAGAACTGATCAATGAAAGCGAACGAAATATACAATTAGCTTATTCAGACAACTACGACCGCGTAATTCCAGTCTATAAGGAGCCGAATGAAACTATTTCTCAGTCTGAATTAAAAAAACTGGATGATGCAATACTAAAGGCTAATACCATCGCAAATCAAAAATCATTAAGCAAATATGTAGATAACGCTTATTTTTTAATTGGGAAAGCCAATCATCTGAAATCCAACTTTTACAATGCCGTTGAATACTTTAATTATGTTTACTTAAACTATCCTAAAGAAAAAGAGATCAAACAGGCATCACTCGCATGGAAAACAAGATCTCTCATAGCATCCAACAGATTAGAAGAAGCTGAAGCATCGATTGATTCAGCTCTTAGATATATCCGCTCCGAAAAAAAATCAGTGTCCGATATTTATGCAAGCCGGGCACAACTTCACATTTATGCCAAAGAGGATGCTCAAGCAATCACACTACTTGAAAAAGCAATAAAATCTGGACGAAACAAACAGCGTAAAATACGCTTGACCTACCTTATTGCCCAGCTTCAGGAAATTAATAATCTGCAAAAGGATTCATATTTGAATTATACCAGGGTTGTAAAAAGCAATGCCCCTTTCGAAATGGCCTTTAATGCAAAACTCAGTTCAATCAATCTGAAAAATAAGTTGAGTGGTGATACTAGCAGCCTGACTAGGCAAATAGCTGCAATGCTTAAAGATGATAAAAACAGAGATTTTACCGATCAGATCTACTTCCAGATTGCTAATAGTTATGCCGATGCCAACACGATTGACAAAGCAATTGAAAATTACAATAACGCAATTTCAAAGAGTACAAAAAATGTGACTCAAAAAGGCCTGGCCTATCTTAAGCTAGCAGAGCTCTATTTTAATCAAACCGATTATGTTAAATCAAAAGCGTATTACGATAGCACACTGTTAGCACTTCCAAGCATTTACCCCGACTATGCATTGATAAAAAAGAAAGCAGATAATCTGGAACTTCTTGCCGATCGTTTATCTATTATTGCCCGCCAAGATACCTTACAAATGCTTGCTGCATTACCTGAGTCAGACAGAACTAACAAAGTTAATTCCTTGGTCAAGCTTGAAGCGCTCAAAATACAGACAAGAATAGCGAATAGCAAATCAGGTGGATCTTCCAGCAATCAAATGAGTAGCACAAATGGCGACAGTAAATTTTATTTCAATAATTCTATTGCCCTAAATCAGGGTCTTTCAGATTTTAAAAAGAGATGGGGTACCCGAAAATTAGAAGATAATTGGAGAAGAAGTCAGAAAACTGCGAGTGATATTTCTACTGGGGCAAGCCCGTTTCTAACTCCCGATAAAGATCCTTTTCAACAATTAAAAACTGCAGAAAATGCAGCGGACCTAGACTCGTTGAGAAAAACATTAATTGAATCTATACCGCTTAACAGAGAAATGAAATTGGCATCCGATCAAAAAATCTCTTCGGCGATGTATGATATCGCCAACTATTATCAAGCAGTATCCACAGATACTGCACAAGCAGTAAAAACATACGAGCAATTGCTTAAACGATTTCCGGAAAATTCAAATCAACTCGCTGTATATTATAATTTGTACAGACTATATCGCTCTGTAAATCCAAAACGATCTGATGAATATAAAAATATCCTTTTGAAGAAATATCCTGAATCTCCATTTGCAAAAATTATTCTTGATCCTGAATACAGCCAGAAAGCTGACGAACAGGAGCTCGCTTTCAATCTCTTTTATAATGAAGCATATAATTTATATACAAGCAAGAATTATGCTGACGTATTAAAAATGGTTGAACAGCAAATAGTGCAGTCAGGTGTTAAAAAACTATCTACTCAGTTAGCTTATTTAGCATCACTTGCACTCGGACATTTACAAAAACTTGATCAGCTTGAAATTGCATTTAAAAATATAGTAGAGTCCAACCCAGATGATCAGCTTATCGTCCCTCTAGTAAAGCTACATCTGGCATATATTGATTCGAATAGAACTAGCATGTCAAATCGTGTTTTTGCTTTGCTTGATAATGATTCAAAGGAAAATACGTTTATTGAAGAACCGGTATTAGAACAAGCTGTAGTTACAAAGCAAAATACGGATCAGAAAACTGAACCGACCACTACAAGTACACCAGCTGTGCCTGAAAAGGAAGCAATTTTTGAGGCAAAAAAAAAGGAAATCAAGTCTGAGGCTACAGTAATAACTGAGTTTTTTGATCTTGAAGAATCTGCCGACCACTATTTTGTTGTTAATGTTTCTGACCCCTCGGTTAATTTAAGCTCATCACGATTTGGCATCGGGCAATTTAATAGGGTGAACTTACCAAGTACAGTTATTAAACATCAATTAAAATCTATTACTAACCAAAATCAACTGATATTTGTTGGGCCGCTGACCGGTTTGGAGGCAGCAAAAAATTACTTTAATCAAATAAATCCCCTGATTAGGGATATTATGAAAATACCTGCAACTAAATACATTACCTTCTTTATAAACAAACAGAATCTTGATAAAATCAGTGATGTAGAAACACTTGAACGTTATGTTGAATTTTATAAAAAGAACTATTAAGAACAAGAATTTATGAATACCCAATTAACGCAGCATGAATTAAATCAATATACCATCCGGTTTTGGAAGTGGATCATTGGAGTTATTGCGTTTGGAGCAATCCTGATCTTCAGCATCGGACTTGGTCTTTTTGGCAGGCTACCTGACCTGAGGGCATTGGAAAATCCCAAAAGTAATCAGGCATCAGAGGTAATTTCTGATGACAATGTCGTATTAGGGAATTATTATGTACAAAACCGTTCCAATGTACGTTATGATGCAATTTCACCCAATGTTATAAATGCGTTAATTGCAACAGAAGATATCCGTTTTTACAACCATTCAGGAATTGATTTTAAACGAACCTTCACTGTCATATTCTATAATCTGTTAGGAAAAAGACAAGGGGCAAGCACCATTACACAGCAACTTGCATTAAATCTATTTTCTAAAGAAGGTCGTTCAAAAAATTTCATCAAACGCCTTGTACAAAAATCTCAGGAGCTTATAGTTGCGGTTAAACTAGAGCGTCAGTATACCAAGGAAGAGATCCTAACAATGTATCTAAATACTGTAGATTTTGGGTCATACAATACATTTGGAATCAAATCTGCCGCCAGAACATATTTCAGTACTACTCCCGACAAACTTGAGCCTGAACAGGCAGCAATTTTGATTGGAATGTTAAAAGGGCCTTCCCTGTATAACCCATATCGTAACCCTGAAAGAGCATTTCTACGAAGAAATACAGTGATAGAAAATATGAGTAAGGCAAATTACGTAAGTGATACTGAAGAAGAACGCCTGAAAACAATACCCTTAAAACTTGTATTTAATCCTTCAGATCATAACGAAGGTTCAGCACCTTACTTTAGGGCTGTATTAAAGAAAGATATTCAGCTAACCCTTGAAGAGAATTCTATTTACAAAGCTGATGGTACACCGTATGATCTTGATAGAGACGGTTTAAAGATCTACACCACCTTGAATTCACATATGCAGAATTATGCTGAACAAGCGCAGCAGGAATATCTTAAAATACTGCAGCTACAGTTCAACAACTCATGGAATGGTCGCGACCCCTTTAATTTCAAAGAGGCCAAGAGTCTTATCGATCAGGGAATGCGCCGCTCAGACAGATATCAGCAGTTAAAAGCAGAAGGTAAAACGGAAGAGGATATCCTACAGAATTTCAGGACACCAGCTCGCATGAGTGTTTTCAGCTGGCGAGGAGAAATAGATACACTCATGCGGCCACTCGATTCTATCAAATACTATAAACTGATGCTTCGTAATGCCGTGATGTCAATGGAGCCTCAAACCGGCTATATTCGGGCATGGGTAGGCGGTACTAACTTCACACATTTCAAATATGATCAGGTAAAAATGGGTACTAGGCAGGTAGGTTCTACTGCCAAGCCTTTTACCTATGCCGTTGCAATTGGTAATGGAGGTTTTTCGCCTTGCTATACCGTAGCAAATGAACCTGTAAGTATAGATGCAGGCGATGGCACAAACTGGACTCCAAAAGCATATAATCCAATACCAGGAAACATCACTCTGAAAAAAGCACTGGCAAATTCCCAAAACTATGTAACCGCTTACATGATGAAACAAGTAGGGCAGACTGCAGTTGCTACTCTTACAAAGAACATGGGAATAACAAGCGATGTTCCTGCAGTTCCATCAATTTGCCTGGGTTCATTTGATGCTTCTGTATATGATATGGTTGGAGCCTATTCTGTATTCGTAAACCACGGAGTATGGACAGAGCCAATCTATCTTTTGCGAATTGAGGACAAAAACGGAAACGTTATCTACGAACGTAGACCAAAAGTTAAAGTTGTACTAGACGAACAAACTGCTTATGTAATGACGGATATGCTTAAAGCTGTTGTTAAAGAAGGAACCGGAGTAAGACTAGGATATAAATACAAACTAACAAACCCTATTGGTGGAAAAACTGGAACTACACAAAATAATTCAGATGGCTGGTTCATGGGAATTACTCCCGAACTGGTAACAGGAGTGTGGACAGGTGCCGAAGACAGAGCGATCCATTTCAGTTCAACAAATTTTGGAGAAGGTGCCAATACTGCACTTCCAATATTTGCGCTCTATATGCAAAAGGTTTATGCAGATCCTACTTTAAAATATACCAAAGGCGATTTTGCCCTGCCAAAGGGAGGCATCGCAACTACAATCGACTGTGGCGCCTACACACAGCAGCAAGCCGGAGAATCTGAGCTGGATAAAAAACTTGGCTTTTAAGCAGCAAGCCAGGCCCTTATCTGATCATACCCCCAATGAAAAAATTTGATTACCGATCTGACCTTAAAAATATACCCCAAAAACCTGGGGTATATCAATTTTGGTCTGAATCTGAAGAATTGATCTACATTGGGAAGGCAAAAAATCTTAAGAACAGGGTTTCTTCTTATTTCAATAAAGATAATTTTCGGATAAATGCAAAGACCAGAGTACTGGTAAGTAAGGTTAAAAAAATCACTTTTACGATTGTAGATACTGAAATCGATGCCTGGTTATTGGAAAATAGCCTGATAAAAAAACATCAGCCAAGGTATAATATCTTGTTAAAAGATGATAAAACCTATCCCTGGATCATAATCAAAAATGAAAAATTCCCACGTTTATTCTGGACCAGAAAGATCATAAGAGACGGATCAACCTATTTTGGTCCTTATGCTTCTGTTGGTATGATGCATACCATACTTGGGGTGATCAAAGAGATATATCCTTTAAGAACATGTAGTTTGCCTCTTTCACTTGAAAATATCAAGGCCGGAAAATTCAGGGTATGCCTTGAATATCAGATAGGTAATTGCAAGGGTCCTTGCCAGGCTTTTCAAAAAGAAGAGGACTATGATCAAAGTATTTCCGAAATAAAAGATATCCTGAATGGAAAAACAGGTACAGTAATCAAAAGACTAAAGAAACAACTTGATGTTTCAGTTGCAGATCTAAATTTTGAGCTGTCACACAGACTTAAGTCTAAATATGATCTTCTGGCCCATTACCAGAGTAAATCAACCATTGTTAGTTCATCCATTACCGATGTTGATGTATTCAGCATCGCAACAGACGAAAAACATGCATTTGTCAACTTTCTGAAAGTAATGAATGGTACCGTTATTCAAACCCAAACCTTGGAGATGAAGAAACGATTGGATGAAACCGACGAAGAACTTTTAAGCATCGCCATTACCGAATTCAGAACGAGATTTGATAGCCATTCAAAAGAGATCATCGTACCCTTTGATATGGATCTTCCCAACTCTGGAATCAAATTTATAGTGCCGAAACTGGGCGAGAAGAAAAAATTACTGGAACTATCTCAGAAGAACGTGCTATTTTTCAAACGCGAAAAACTGGATCAATACGAAAAGTTAAATCCGGAATTAAGAACCGATCGTTTGCTGGAACTGATGAAGAAAGATCTGCGCCTCAATCAGTTACCCAGACATATCGAATGTTTTGACAATTCAAATTTCCATGGGAAATTTCCCGTATCAGCCATAGTAGTTTTTAAGGATACTAAACCTTCTAAGAAAGATTACCGGCACTTTAATGTTAAAACAGTTGAAGGGCCTGATGATTTTGCAACGATGGAAGAAGCAGTATTCAGAAGATACCGCAGAATACTGGATGAAAAAGAAACACTTCCGCAATTAATTATCATTGATGGAGGTAAAGGACAACTTTCATCTGCAATAAAAAGTCTGAAAAAATTGGGAATAGAGAAGGAGGTTACGATCATTGGAATTGCCAAACGCTTAGAGGAGCTGTATTATCCCGGAGATCAATACCCATTGTATTTGGATAAAAAATCAGAAACCTTAAAGATCATACAACAACTCAGGGATGAAGCACACCGCTTTGGCATTACTTTCCACAGAAAGATACGAAATAAGGCAACTTTAGGAACTGAACTAGAACGTGTGCCCGGTATTGGAAAAACCACCGCAGAAAACCTATTAAGGCATTTCAAATCGGTAAAAAAAATACGGCAATCTACAGAAGTAGAATTACTGGAAGTATTAAACAAGAGTCAGGCAGTTTCGCTTTTAAACTACTTCAAACAATAAATCCTGCAAAAAAATAAATTCTGCCAGCTTATTTAATATTTTATCAGGGTATGATCAGAACGACCAAAGGTCATGTTCAAAGTCCATCAATGCTTTCTTAACCCTCTCCGACTCATATAGCCGATCAATTCCTATAGCATAATCTTTAATCCGGAGATCTTCAGCATTAGATTCTTTCACTATATAACTTGCAAATAAACGCTTTATAAAAATATCGTCATAGCTCAGGCCTGTTGCATCATTACCACGGTTAACAACTGCTTTGGTAACTAAAAGCTGACGAACTTCAGGGAAATAGATCCAGAAGGCAGGCTGCTCATCAAACGCTTGGCCTGCTGCAGAAATTCGAACCATAGGTGCAATTCCAACAATTCTTGGCTCAAATACGGAACGCTGCTTATCAAAGATCCAGTCTTCTTTAATGCGGAATTTAATAATACTATCCGGATTGAATTCACCCGCTTTAACTACTGTACCGGTCTGATTTCCATCTTTATCAAAAATAGGAACCAATACACTATCAGCAAACCTCGCCATTGCTTCCTCTGCTTTCAAAACAACAGAAAATTCATCGCCATTTACATCATTTTTTGTACTGCTTGCATCATATGCTGTAAGCTCACCCGCCTGAATCGCATCAGTAAGAATAGTAATTAACCTAGACTTAGGAGATGCGAAAATCATATTTACCTTATCACGAATATCAATTTCCCTCCATATGCGTTTACTGAACATCACATCAGATTCTCTTAAACCCGCATAGGGCGATACTCTGGCATTCAAAACAGTTGTTTTTTGATAAAATCCATCAACCGGCCTCTCAGCTGGTTTAGGCTTTGTGCTATTCGTTAAATTCGGAGCCTGTGCACTCAAACGCAGAGTACCAGCTATAAGGATAAAGGCAAAAATTATCTTTTTCATACCAATTAATTTGCTTTAAAGACCATTGGATCAAGCTGCCTTTGGGTTCCATCCGGACCAACAGCAACAATATCATCAAAAATTACACGGGTTCCAGGAGTCACTGCGGCAATAGCAGCACGCATTTGCGCGCTAAAAGTATTACCTGTGGCTTGCAGCACTACAACGTCTGCACGTGGCCTGGCAATAACCAAACTAAATCTGGTTACATCAAATTTGGCATCAAAATCAAATTGATCAAGGATAGCGAATATTGATCCTTGTGATTTTATAATAACAGAACTCAAGCTTCCACCTGTTTTACCAGCAAATTTCGCTTTTGGATCAGGGATACGTTTAATACGAAAATCACTTGAACCAATATTTTGGACTTTACCATTAATAGTTGCTGAGACATTTACTTTGGCAACAGATCCTGGTGAAGTAACATTAACTGTATATTTACCATTAGAACCAGAGATAGAACCACTGCTGATCGTTACAGATAAATTCTCTTTAGGAATACCTGGTGCTGATACAGAAACAGGGTTAGGTACTCCTACATAAAACACATTCATCTTATCTGGTGAAACAACTACTGACGGTCGGGCTACCTGATATTTTTGTTCAGGAGTAGTATATGTTTTTATAGAACCATCTGTTTGCTTTACACGAACAGTACCTGTCCAGCTAAAAATACCTTCCTTACCTGTATTAACAGTATAAGTACCTTTACCTTCTTTTATTTGAAGTCTCGACCCTCCAACTGTAATATCCGGACTAGATTTTGAATCTGATGCGGTCAAGAAAACTTCTGCTGTGTAAGGCTGACCCACGATTAAATAGGATGTAGGAGCAACTGCTACAGCTGAAAATTGATCCAGATTGACAACTGCAATATCCATTTTGCCAAGAATACGTTTCACAATTTCGGACTCCGCATTCTTAGTATCTGCCTGAATTTTTGCTAATGCAGTAAGTGCTGCTGTGAGCGGAATACCATCGCCAAAATTAGACTGTTCCCAGCTTCTTGATATACCACCACGACTTGGGGGATCTTTAGCTTCCAATGAAAAGCTGATGCTTTTACGCTCTTTTACGTCAAGAAGTCCGAGTAATTTACTACGGGTATCATTTATCTTTTTCTTAAGCTTAGAAGCACGATTTTCATTGATCATTAAGCGAGGAGAAATATCAAGATTATCTCTCTTACTGATATCTCCAGTTGATTTATCGTAACCTCCACCTTCCTGTTCAAAAAGCTTTTTCAACTCTGCTACATAGACATCTAGTTCATTGGTATAAGAACTGGCCAATTTAGCCTTATCGTAAATAGGTTTAGCCCTGGCAGGTTCATCCTTGAGCTTAGTGGCCTCAAATGAAGCATAGGTTGTTTCAACACCGCTTTGAACATTTTGAGCCGAAGCATTTAGACTATCTGTTAAATTTTTGAAAGCTTCCAAAATTGAATCACTGACATTCAGTGCTACCAAACCAAGTAAAACAAGGTACAGTATTCCAATCATTTTCTGCCTTGGGGTTTGTTTACCTCCAGCCATGCAATTTTATTTAAAAATTTTAGATTTATAATACTTATACACCACTTAAGATTTGCTCGGCTGATTCATTGCTGACAACATACTTCCATAAATAGCATTTAGGGATGATAAGTTCTTAGCTAATTTACTTACTTCCTCTTTGAACTGTTTAGAATCTTCCATCGACTCATTAAAATTTTGCATGGTCAAAGAAAGATTCTGATAAAATTTATTCATCGACTTCAAATGAGCACTGGAATCTTGCAATTCTAATTCATACACTGTATTTAAAGCAGAAATATTTTTAGCAAGTGCGTTTACCTGATCATGGTAAGACCTTGAATCAATATTTGTATCAGCCATTTCTCTTAGGCTGGATGTAGCATTTTCAAATGCTTGATTTAAATTATCAAAACTTCCGGAAGCAGTTTTTACTTTTGAAGCTAGTTCAGTTGTAGCACTTGCAGTATCCGCTATACCTGATATGGCAGATACCTTATCTCCAAATGTGCGTAAACCATTACCAAGACTTTCGATAAGTTCAGGACCAATTTTAGCTTCTGTCAGCATTTGATCCAGGGCAGCAGTTGAAGATGCTGAACCAGTTCCGCTTGAGCTGGACTCTCCTTTAAAATCATCTTCAAGTTCAGGATATACCTTTGTCCAATCTGGATCTACAGGTTCTGACTGAAAACCTAAAATAAAAAATAAAATTGCTTCGGTTATCAAACCTATTGCAATCATAAACTCACCACCCTTCCAATGCAGAATCTTGAACATCAGACCAACGATTACAATGGAAGCACCCCAGGAAATTAAGGCATTAATACCTACTTTGAATTTTTTCTTTTGAGCCATAATACTATTTACGAATTAAATAAGGGAAATTTAAATTTTAGAGCCTGTCCTTGATGTCACGACCCTGGTATTTTGTGATGCAACGGAACCCGATGTACGCTTTTGAAGTGTCTTGGTATTCAAAGCTGTTTGCTGAATTTTGGAGGA
>CAMDQV010000044.1 GCA_945906015.1 Pedobacter schmidteae
CAGCAATTTTGGAAAGGGTATCACCTACTTTTACACTATAGTGAATATAGGAGCTTTCCATTTCAACAATGTCTGTTTTTTTAGCGGATCTCAAATGAATGGTTTGTCCGGGAACAATAGAATTGCTCTTTAAATTATTCCAAACTTTCAAATTCTGAACAGCTACACCATAGAGATTAGCAATACTGCTCAGAGTTTGGCCTGACTTAACCTGATGTACAATTGCCTGAGCTATCGGCTCATTCAAACCCGGCAATACCGAAACCGATTTTACTTCATCCGCTTTGCCATTAAAAAGGTCATATAAAGATGAATACGCTGAATTTGTTACCGATGGGATAACTAGGGGCATTGGAATCAGTTTGGTTCCGTTAATTATCTGTTTTTTATAGGATGGATTCAGGATCAGCAACTCATTGACATCCAATTCTGCGGCCTTTGCAATGCTGCTTATCGATATTTTTCTATTTACTGGTATGATATCTGTATGGGCATTAATCCCTGCTGGCTTAAGTGTTATTTCATGAATTTTATGATATTTCATTGCATAGACCGTAGCAATGAATGCCGGCACATAATTTTGAGTTTGAACAGGAAGAAAAGGTCTGACCTTCCAAAAATCTGCTACTCCACCAGATTTGGCAATTGCTCTGGTCACAGCACCTGTTCCGCAATTATAGGCGGCAATTGCCAGTAGCCAGTCGCCAATACTTTTATAAGCATCCTGCAAATAATGGGCAGCAGCAAGACTAGCTTTCTGAGGATCTTTACGTTCATCCGTATACGTATCCATGTTCAGACCGTAACCCTTTGCCGTGTTATACATAAATTGCCATGGCCCAACTGCACCTGATCTGGAAACAGCATTTGGGTTGAGCGAAGATTCAATGACAGTAATATATTTCAGCTCATCAGGAAGACCAATTTCTTTTAATGCTTTTTCAATGATAGGGAAATAATATTCAGACAAACCAAGCATTTTACCAATATGCTCTTTCCTATTGATATAGGTATCAATATACTTTTGAACGTACCTATTATAGGAGAGATCAACATCCTTCTTTATTGAGTCTAGACGGTTTTTATAGCTACCATTTTGAAAGTGAATTAGTGAATTATCTACAAAAACAAGCTTAGGAAGAGTATCCTGCATTATTTTGAGAGGTTTAATCTCGGAATGTTTAATCACTAATGAATGGATAGCCTTTTTCTGCGATGCATTTGCAAAAGTGCAGTGAATAAGTATAAAAAAAATGAAGTTGGCTATCGTTTTATTCATATTTATGAATTTAGATGTGCTATTCTATAGCTGATTAAAGAATATGGATTTGACCTTAAATCGATTCAATCGGAATCAACCAGTTTACAGTATATTTTTGAAAAATTCAACAAATCGCTCTCGCCAAAGCGCTTACCTAAAAACTGTATCCCTAACGGCAATCCATTTTTGTTATTGCCTGCGGGTAAAGAAATTGCAGGAATTCCTGCAAGTGAAGCTTGAACTGTAAAAATATCAGCTAAATAATTAACTACAGGATCATCGCTTTTTTGAGCAATGGTAAATGCCGGGGTTGGTGCAGTTGGCAACATGATAAAGTCATACTTATTTAAAATATCGTTGGTTTTATCGCGTATCAATCTGCGTACTTTTTGTGCCTTAGCATAGTAGGCATCATAATATCCTGCACTTAACACAAAAGTGCCTAGTATGATCCTGCGTTTAACTTCAGGACCAAATCCTTCTGATCGCGAAGTTTTATACGTTGATTCTAGATCAATGGATCGATTGCTTCGATATCCATAATGTACCCCATCATAGCGAGCCAAATTTGAGGAGGCCTCGGCCATGGTTAAGATATAATAGGTAGGAACAACATACTCCAATAATTCAAAAGAAACTGGCTCAACAACATGACCTGCATCTTTTAGAATGGCGATACTTTTTTCAAAAGCCTGTTTGATCTCGGGATCAAGACCTTCTGAATGTAAGGCCTCAGATAAGTAGGCTATTTTTAATTTTTTATTCGAATTAATTTCTGAAGAATAAGCAGGAACTACTTTCGAAGAGGCTGTGCTATCATACTCATCTGGACCAGAAATAATTTCGAGCAAAATAGCCGCATCTTCTACACAATTGGTGATAGGTCCAACCTGATCAAAAGAAGAGGCATATGAAATGATTCCATGACGTGAAACCCTGCCATAAGTTGGCTTAAGCCCAACAACCCCACAAAATGCGGCAGGCTGACGTACAGAACCGCCTGTATCAGTACCTAAAGCTGCAAGACAAAGCCCTGCCTGAACGGCCACTGCTGCCCCACCTGATGAGCCTCCAGAAACCTTAGTAAGATCGGCATTGTTTTTTACCGGTCCATAATAAGACGATTCATTGGATGCTCCCATTGCAAATTCATCACAGTTTAATCGGCCGATGATAATGGCATCCTCAGCAAGAAGTCGTAGGATTACTGTAGCAGAAAAAGGAGAAACATAATTTTCAAGAATCCTGGAAGAGGCAGAAACCTTATGATCCTGGTAACAGATATTATCTTTGATACCAATGACCATTCCTGCCAATTTACCAGCAGTACCTGCATGTATCTTTTCCTGTACCAGAATTGCCTGATTACGTGCTTCGTCGGTAAATACCTCCACAAAAGCATTCAGCTCCTGTTTTTCAGAAATACGGCTTAAGTAATATTCAACCAGAACAGGTAATGTAAATTTCTGGTCCTGCTTGGATAATGCAGACTGAATAGTGGAAAGAGAAGAAATACCTTCCATGCCTTGAATGATGTAAAATTAGAAATTTAACCGTTCGTGAATACTATCTCTGATTATTGAGGAGATCACCTAATTATATGCCAGCCAGGGTTGGCTTTATTTTATCTAAAGAATCCCAAAAGGCAAAATAAAAAAAATGATCTTTTTGACTGTCAATAGGATTGACAGAACAAAAAGATCATTTTAAATATGAAATTATTTAACGTCCTGATCTTTTGTTGTAGCTGCAGGTGCATCGCCCTCGTCATTTTGAGCAGTCTTAAATTCCTTGATACCTTTGCCCAATCCGCGCATCAGTTCTGGAATTTTTTTGCCACCAAACATTAAAAGGACAACTACTACGATTAAGATCACTTCGGTAGCTCCAAGTCCAGCAAATAATAAAATTGAGTTTAGCATGATAATTTATTTAATGTGCAATTTTTGTTTTCTCAAACCCCGCTTCATCTGGATTCACATATCCTGAAGAAACTTCTTCATTTGAATTAGTATCTGTAACTGTTGTATTCGTTTCAGCAAGAGGTGCATCCATATCAGGATAAGTACCATCTGCATGAGCAGAATATTCATTCTGGGTATCTGAGTAGTTGTTTTCTGAGTTATGATAATTATTCTCCGGCTTTGTAGCTGCTGCCTTTTCAAGATCTGCAGCTTCGGTTACAGTATTAATATTATTGTGAATCTCTCTTTTGATACCATCCGAAGCATCTTTAAATTCCCTCAATCCCTTTCCAAGGCCACGGGCAAGTTCAGGCAGTTTCTTACCTCCAAATAAAAGTAAAACGACAACGAATATCAAGATCATCTCTGGCCCACCGATATTCATAAATAACAATATTGAATTATTCATATAACAAAGATCAATATACAAATATAGGCATTAAAAATACCTAAAAATTAAAAATTAATTTGCAAGCCAGCTTGAAGGATTCAATGGAGTTGCCCCTTTCCTTACTTCAAAATGCACTTCAGTTGTCCCATCAATAGGATCAGTTATCACTACACCTATATTCTGCTTCAACGAAATTTTCTGCCCTCTTGATACATTAACACTCTTTAAATTTGAATAAACCGTAAAATATTCACCATGTCTAATCAAAATTGCATACGAGCCTGAAATATTTTGCACAGCCGCAACCTCACCTGCAAATACTGCACGAACTTGTGATCCGGCTGCAGTTTTTATATCCACTCCATTGTTTTCTGTGGTAACATTCCGTCCAATAGTATGATTCCCAAAGTCTTCGATGACCATTCCGTTGCTTACCGGCCATGGTAAACTCCCTCTGCTACCCAGGAAATCTGAAGACAACTTAGCCGATTCGGGAGTGGCTGCCAAAATACTTGAACCACTAGCAACAGGCTTTGCATTAGGCACTTCCCTATTTTCTGCTTTAGCCTTTGCAATAGCAGCCCTGGCCTCGGCCTCAGCTCGTTTCCGTGCTTCTTCAATTTCTTTATTAATTGCATTTTGAATGGCTCTGTTAAGCCTTGCCGACTCCCTTTGCTTTTGGGTGAGTTCCTGTTTTAATTGCTTTTCTTGACTGGTCAAATTATTTAGAACCTTCGATTTGCTATTCTTCTGAATACCTAGAGTTCTTCTTTCCTTTTGCTGATCTGAGAGCAAATTCCTTTTTTCCTGCTTGTTACGGTCGAGCTCCACAATTCTGACATTCAATTGCTTTTGTGTACCCTCAATATAAGTGGCCTGTTTTTTTCGATACTCGCCAAACTGTTGCAAATATTTTAAACGCTTGAATGACTGATTAAAATTTTCTGCCGCAAAGATAAACATGAGCTTACTATAGGAGCTTTGATTGCGGAAAGCAAATAAAACCATTGCTGCATATTCCTTTTTCAGCTTATTTAATTGTGATTGCAATGTTCTGACAGTATTGGTATTATCAGATATCTGATTGTCAAGCAGCTTCACTTCAGAATTAATCACATTGATCTTTTTTTCACGCAAACGTATCTGAGCATTCAAAGCTCTGATCTCTTTCAGTGATAAATTCTTATTGTTTGCCGTTTGATTCAAACTCCGATTAAGCGATTCTATTTCCCGGGTCAAAGCTTCCTTCTGCCTTCTAAGATCAGAACTACTCTGCCCAAAAGCTTTAGAAGCAAGACAAAAAATAAACAGGAAAAAGATGTACTTAAATATCTTCATTCAAACAAATGTATTTAATTTTTAATCAAAAATCGCTCTGGAACTCTAAAGGGAAGGTCAACATTACCATCCATATCAATTTTTAAATAGTTAAGGTCAAGACTAATTGCTTTGTTCTTTGCCTTTGAATTCATGATCACCGAATGAGGGATCAACTGCTGGTTAATCGATAAGAAATTGGTATAATTAACAAGAAGCTCCTGCCCTGCAGCGGCATCGTTCAACTGAGTAAATAATACCTTATTCTGCTGATTAACAGTGAAATTATAAACCATTGAAGCCAAAACTGTTTTAAGTTGGGTATTTTGGTCTTCATTTTTTAGTTGAGTTGATTCGCTAATAAACTCTGACATCGCATTGCCAAGTAATACGGACTGAAGTGTCTGGAAAGTTATCCGCTCATTCGTAAATTCATAAATATAACTGAATGGCTTTTTAAGATAAATATTGTCCATCCTGTTCAATACCTTAACACTATCGGCAGTGATCAATGCGCGTGCTATTTCCAAACCAGCCATTGCAGTTACAGAAACCCAGATCGCTTCATTATTCCTGATCCGGATATTCATGTTCACATCATTACTCTTGTTATTGATGTTCAGATCTGCTTTGGCTTTGATTGATAAGGTTTTAAAAACCGTGTTCATTCCATTTACTGAATCCAGTTTAATCTTTTGGGTCAAGTCAGGTGATGGTGGCATCAATTCCATAACTTTAGGAATTGCGGAAGCAGGCAAAAGCTCTTTTTTAGCCTTACAGCCTGCAAGAATAGCTACTATTGCAAGCAAACCAATTATTTTAGTCAATATATTTTTTCTCATTTATCTTTTTTTCCAATGTATCAGATCCTGAGCCCTGAGCTTTAGCATTTTGCCACTGCTCTACTGCTTTCTCCTTTTCTCCAAGGAAATATAAAATATCTCCATAATGTTCCTGTTGGGTGGCATTATTTGAGTTCTTACCCTGCAGTGATTTTTCTATCCATTTTTTTGCATCTGCATACTTCTTTAACCGAAAGAGGATCCATGCATACGTATCTTCAGATGATGCATTATCTGGATCGATCTCTAAAGACCTCTTCGACATTTTTTCTGCTTCTTCAAGGTTCTCACCCCTTAACGATAAATAATATGCATAATTATTCAGCACATACGAATTACGCGGATCAAGCAGCAGCGCTTTAGTATAAGCCTGATCAGATTCCTTAAATTTTTTCAAGGCATTATAAGAATCTCCCAGAGTAGAATAGATCTGCAAAAGTACTTCCTTGTCTTCAGATTCAAGATCTAGCGCGCTTTTTAATATGGTAGCCGCTTTTTCATAATTTCTGGTCTGGGCATACCCAATACCCGTGTAAAGGTATAATGCAGCCTGATTTGGAAATATACTCAATGCCTTATTCCCATCTAAAATTGCCAGCTGAAATTCTCCGCGACTTACCTCAATCCGCAATAACTGTTCCCAAATCAGATACACCTGATCATTAATAGCTAATGCCTTTTTGTATGATTCCTGAGCCTGCTCATATTTACGCTCCTGAAATAGCACATCTCCCTGAACCGCAAAGGCTTTTGCTTGATTAGGATGAACCCTTACCATGATCGAAGCCAGTTCATTAGCATAAGCCCTAGCCTTCATTTCAGTAAACATTGGAAAAAATGAAAGAACAATCCTTACTTTTTCATCAATATCCAGGTTGGGATCTGAAAAAGCCACCTTAAGTTCTATAAATGTATTCTCGTACTGCTTTAATGCCTTATAGTGATCGGCTAAAGCAAATCGCACCATAGCATTTGATGAAGAAATAGACTTTGCTTTAATCAGAATTTCAATTGCCTTTTCACGGTTCCCTGATTTTGTAAGCACTTCACTCAGATAAATATAATTACGTATTTCCTCAGGTTTGGAGGCAATCAAATCTCTAAGTTCTTCCTCAAGCTTGTCTGATTTTCCTTGCTGCATCAATATCCGCTGCCTGGCAGAAATAAGTTCATCTGAGGAGCCAAATTTTTTCTCAATTTCATCGTAGGCTGCCTCGGCATCATCTACTTTTCGGAGAATAAGAAATGCATTTGCTTTATCATAGTAGTATGCTTCTTTCTTAGGAGCGATCTTGCTGAGCTCCTCAAGAACAGAGACTAACTGAGCTATCTTATTGGTCTTTTTATAGATATCCGCAAGGAGTACCCAATACCATTCATTTTCGGGATTAACCGTCACTGCATTCCGGATCAGGCTCTCGGCTTCGGTCGAATTATTCTGATCAAATCTTAAATTGGCCAACTCATACATTGCGGCATCATTCGACGGATCTACTTCAAGCACCTTCTCAAAATTAAGAGCTGCATCAACATAGTTCATCACGATCTTTTCATGAAGGCCTTCAAAGAAAAGATCCTTAACCTGAATACTATCTCTCTGATTCAGGACCTTCCCAACAACAATAATAGCCCTATTCTTATTTTTCTTGTTTTTTTGCGCAAATAAAGACAATGCACAACTAGTAAGGATGAATAGGAATGCTGCTTTTTTCATGATCATTATCATCCGGTATGACCATAGCCACCTGCACCGCGAACAGTTTCTGAAAGTATTTCCACTTCTTCCCAAATCACTTTTTCATGTGCAGAAATAACCATTTGAGCAATGCGGTCGCCATTATTAATTTCAAAATCTGTGTCAGAAAAGTTAATGAGCAAGATCTTTAACTCACCTCTGTAATCGGCATCAATGGTGCCGGGTGAATTTAAAATGCTAATCCCATGTTTCAATGCAAGTCCGCTTCTGGGTCTGATCTGAGCTTCAAAACCTACAGGCAACTCTATAAATAAACCAGTGGGAATCAGCTTCCTTTGCATTGGCTTTAAGACCTCCAATTGAGTCAAATTTGCCCTGAGGTCCATACCTGCAGAAGCAAAAGTTTCATAAGCCGGCAGCGGATGCGATGATCTGTTTATTATCCTAATATTCATTTTGTGCCAAAAATTGCTTTGAGTTCCTTCCGTTCAATAAAAAATAGTGTACACGTAAATATAATAAAGAGCGTATTTCCAATGATCAAATTACGTTCAAATACTATAAATGCAATAAAAACAATACAAACCGATGCTAAAAGATAGCTGATATTTTTTTTAAGATTATATGGAATAGGATAATTTTTTTGACCCCAGAAATAGGAAAGCACCATCATCACGGTATAGGCTATGAGTGAGATCCAGGCAGAAGCCATATAGCTATACTTAGGAATGAAAATTATGTTGAGTACGATTGTTAGCATTGCGCCAATTCCTGAAATATATAATCCATAACGGGTTTGGTCGGATAATTTATACCAAATCGATAAGTTGATATAGATGCCAAGACTTACATAACCAAATAATAAAATGGGAACTATCCGTAATCCTGACCAGTAGAGTGCCTGTTCTGCCGCATCCTTACCCTTAATAAAATATTTCAGCAGCTCAATATTTACCACCAGTAATACAAATATCAAGGAAACTGCGATCACAAAGTAATTCATGATTCTGGCATAGGTTTGGGTAGCGTTCTTGTCTTTGGCATGGCTAAAGAAAAAAGGCTCAGCCCCCAGGCGAAACGCATTAATGAAGATGCTCAAAAATACGGCTATTTTACAACAGGCCGCATAAATTCCAACTTCTTGCACAGATATGGTAGAAGGTAAAAGTTGCCCCAAAAATATCTTATCAATATTTTCATTAATGATAAAGGAAATATTAGCGATAAGTACTGGCAAACTGTAAACGAACATCTCCTTGACCAATGCGATATCGTAGGTAAATGTCAATTTCAGTAACTCCGGCACTAGCAGCAACAGCGTAATCAAGCTTGCTATGAGGTTAGAAATGAAAACATAACCTACCCAGCCTTCTCTGTACCAACCCAAAATATATTCAGCACCATACCAGCCCTCTTTAATAATTAAAGGAAATACAAATATGAAGAGCAGGTTTAATCCAATAAAAGTTAAAATATTGACAAACTTGATAAGGCTATAGCGTAAGGGTCGGCCATCGGCCCTAACTTTTGCAAAAGGTATAACTGCCAAAGCATCCGCTACCAAAATATACATGAAATATTTAATGTAACGTGCATAATCAGGATCATAGACATCGCCCTTTTGAATCCAGGCTGCAATGTCATCTACAAAAAGAAAGGTGAAAAGCAGGAAGATCAAGGCCATCAAAGAGACTGTGAAAAAAGTATTATTATATACTTTTTGCTTGTCGTTCTCATATTTATTTAGGTAACGGAAATAGGTAGTTTCCATTCCGAATGCCAGTAAAGCATTGAGCATAGAGGCCCAACTGTACATGACAGAAAAGATACCGTAAACTTTGGGTGAGTAAAGCCCAACATAAACAGGAGTAAGGAAAAAATTTAAAAAGCGGGTTATGACCGTGCTTAACCCGTAAATTGCAGTCTGACCTGCAAAGTTCTTAATTGCTGACAATGAGAGAATGGATTAGCATAAACAAAACTACTTTTTAACTATCTCAAAATTACGATACTTTTTCAATTCGCCTTCGCTGGCCCTTACATTTTCAACTACTGCCCTGTCTGAACCCTTATTACAAAATTCAAGAAATAGTTCTAGAGAAAAATCGTCGCCTTCTGCTTCAATGAAAACAGTTCCGTCAGGCTGGTTACGGGCTGTGCCTTTTATGCCCAGCTGATCTGCAACTGCCTTACTCATTGCTCTGTAAAAAACGCCCTGAACTTTCCCAGTAATAACAATATCAAGATGTTTCATAAAAATTTTAAAAATTTAATTGGCTGATACGTTGTTTCTCAAGTATAAATTCCTGCCATATTTCATTAAGAATCTGAGCTGCTGGCTTAATACGATGTACATAAGAAGCTACCTGACCAATTTCAAGTTCGCCTTCAACAAGATCGCCTTCGAACATACACTTTTTTGCCTTGCCTTTTCCTAAAATACTCATTAATTCAATATTGAACAGTTTACTAATGGAATTCATTTCTGTAAAAATGATTTTTTAAGCTCAGACCAGCAAATTATGCTAAATAAGCCGCTGAATCTGTGATAAATGGGTAATTTCTGTGCCATTTACATTCAAAATCAGGTTTAATCCTGGTGTTTTGCCTTTTTCTATCGAACCGAACTTGCTATCTATACCCAGAAATTGAGCGCCATTGAGTGTCGCCCAACGAATAATCTGGCTGCTTGGCAATTCAGAGAAATGTTCTTTGATAGTTTTCAACTCTGATAAGATGCAAAGTTTATCATTAGAGGCAAGGCTATCAGTTCCAACGGTGAGGTTCAATTCGGAATTAAGTAATAATGCAAGATCCGGCAATCGTTGTTCTATGTAGAGGTTTGCATTGGGGCATAAACACCAAGTAATATTCTTTTTTGAATTTTTTACTGCAGCAATGTCTTCTAAATTGGTAAAGGTATTATGAACCAGCACTATCTTTTGATTGACAGGAAATAAGGTTAATAAGGCTTGAAGAGAAGTCTTTGATCGGGCTTGAAAAAAGCTAATATTAAGATTCAGCATTTTATAAAAATCAATAAATGGACCACTTTTATGGAGGAAAAACTCATTCTCAGACTCACTTTCCTGATTATGCATGCTGAACAAATTTTCATGATCCTCAGCATAGTTCTTTAAAATAGAAAAAAGCTCAGCTGATACCGAATAAGGAGCATGCGGAGCAAAAGATGCCGGCAAGGGAGTGAAATCAGCTTTTAGATCGAGTGCTTTTTGAAATACTGTTTCTGCCCTCAAAGGGTCAAAACCGAGCAATTCTATAAAAGTATGGTAATAGATCCTGCTATATTGTTTAACCGACTTTGATAACTTATTGTTTGAAATATCTCCAACTGCTACAATTCCATTTGCAAACATCAGCTCATCATATGTTTTCATAGCTGCCATCACCTGATATTCATCTGCTGACCTTTGGGATATTATAGCACTTATAAAGGATACCAGTCCGGCTCCCTTTGGAATTTTACCATGCATATGCGAAAGCTCCAGATGACAGTGTGAATTGACAAAGCCCGGAATAATTATACCTTGATAAAGCTCTATAGTTGCGGATATCTCTGACCTACGACCCCCATCGATAATATCTACGATCACTCCTGATTCATCAATAACAACTATTCCATCATTGATAGGTTCAGAACTGACCGGAAAAATATAATCTGCGCTAAGGTATCTGAGCATAAAGCAAAAGTAGTTTTTAGTATTGATAATGAGTAGTGAGTATTGAGTAGTGAGTATTGAGATAAATTCAACTTCATTTTATATCAGTACTTCAGATAACAGATAA
>CAMDQV010000045.1 GCA_945906015.1 Pedobacter schmidteae
GACTGTATTAGGCATTTCCATGAAAGAGGTTATCCCCCCTGCAATAGCTGCCCTGCTTTCTGTGAATATGTCGGCTTTATGTGTTAGGCCAGGCTCTCTGAAATGAACCTGGTCATCAATACATCCCGGAAAAAGGTGAAGCCCCTCTGCATTGATCTCCTGATCAGCATGATGATCAAGGCTTATACCGATCTGTTCAATGATTCCGTTTTTAACAAAAATATCTGCAACAACTAGTTTGCCTTCATTAACAATAGTTGCTGATTTGATAAGAATTGAAGCCATGCTGGATTAATAGGTATAATCTAAAATCATGGCAATTTCGGAATTTTTTTTCTTAGTTATTAAACAATTCCAAATGGTTTGAAATAATATAGTATTACCTAAAATTGATTCAGACCTAAAATAAACACCTGGTTAAAAAAATATAATCCAATTAAATTGACGAGTCAAAAATATAAAAGCTTTAAGGTAAGAGGTATCACATAAAATCAAACACGTATCTTTGCCGCTATGTCAATATCTTTTGAAGAGTTTAAGCTGAATAAACAGATCCTCAATGCTGTTGCAGATGCGGGTTATACTTTACCTACACCCATTCAGGAAAAGGCGATTATGCCAATTTTATCCGGACAGGATATTATGGGAATTGCGCAAACTGGAACAGGCAAAACTGCTGCCTTTGTATTGCCAATACTGATGAAGCTAAAATTTGCCCAGGGTAATGATGCAAGAGCTTTGATTATTGCCCCTACCCGTGAACTAGCCATGCAGATCGAGGAAAATGTTAAAACATTTGCCAAATACACCGACCTGCGCACGGTGGTCCTTTTCGGAGGATTGGGACCAAAAATACAGATCGCCGAGTTAAAAAAAGGGGTAGATATCATTATTTCAACCCCTGGACGCTTTCTAGACCTTTACCTGGAAGGAAATATCAATACACAATTCCTTAAATTTTTGGTTATGGATGAGGCTGATAAGATGATGGATATGGGCTTTATCGGCTCCATCCACAGGATTCTAGAAGTAGTTCCAAGAAAACGTCAGAATCTTTTGTTTTCGGCCACTATGAGTGAGTTGGTGTATAAAATCTCAGGTGATTTTCTAAAACATCCTACTGTAATTGAGGTAGCAGCTCAAGCAACACCGGCAGATACTGTAAGTCAGATTTTGTATAAAGTACCCAATTTAAAAACCAAACTTAACCTGCTTCAGCATCTTTTAAAAGACACAGAAGATTTTACACGTCTCATTATTTTCTGTAAAACCAAAACTGTAGCTGATAATATTTTTCATTTTCTGGAACGTAGATATGGCGCTGAACAGGTTCGGGTAATACATGCTAACAAAGGGCAAAATACTAGAATCAATTCAATCAATGCATTTAAAGACGGTCAAATACGCATTTTGGTTGCTACTGATGTGGCATCACGCGGACTAGATGTCACTAATGTTAGTCATGTGATCAACTTTGATGTACCGATCATCATTGAGGATTATGTTCACCGCATTGGCCGTACCGGACGTGCTTTGCAAACTGGCGATGCCATTACGTTCTGCAGCCCGTCTGAGGAATACTATGTTGAAAAGGTTGAAAAACTGATCAGACAGAAAATTCCATTGTCAGAAATGCCTGACGATGTATTTATTGATGATACACCTTACGAAGAACGCCAGGATATTGCCAGAGAAATTGATCTTCAAAAAAGAAGGGATGATCCTGAATTTAAAGGTGCATTCCATGAAAAAAAGGCCAAAAATTCAAAAGGAGTTAAAAAAGCCAAAACCGAACCTAAAGCCAAGGTCAGAAATAATAAACCTGGTGCAGCCCGCAGAAAAAAAAGCATCAAATTTGATGCTGTTCACAAAAAAGATAAAAAGAAAAAATGAATCTGCGATTAACCCCGCTTAATATCGTTGTTGCCCTATTAATTGTCAGTGCTATATATCTGCCCACTATCCCTGTTGTAAAAGGGATGCCTGAATTGGGGAGAATTCCATTATTTATTATGATAATTCTGTGTTTGATCACAGATCAGGTATTTCGAAAGTATATACCAAAGCTAAAACGCATTTGGTTAATTGAATTTCTATTTCTCATCTTTGTGGCTATATTGATTGTACTGATCAAATTGTATATTATTAATTGACAACCAATAGCTATCGAGTCAAAACTTATTACTTATAACTTATAACCTATTACTTATAACCTATTACTTATAACCTATTACTTATAACTTATTACTTACAACCTATTACTTACTACTTATTACTCCAATCCCAATGAAAAAAGCCGAAATAAAACTCACTATAGAACTTGATGATCAAAACATCCCTGAAAATATTTTATGGGAATCTACCGACTCACAAACCAAAGAGGCACTCCCTGTTAAATCGATGATGCTTGCACTTTGGGATCATAACTACAAAAATTCTTTACGTATTGACCTTTGGACTAAAGACATGCCAGTAGATGAGATGAAAAGATTCTTTTATGAGACCTTGCAGACTATGGGCGACAGTTTTCTTCGAGCAACAGGAGAAGAGGCGATTGTTGAAGATCTTAGAGACTATTGCGCTCATTTTGCAGAGAAGATGGAATTAACAGAAGGAAATAATCCTCAATCTGCTCTTAAAGGCTAATTCAAATTACTATGACATTAAAAAATTATGCAGGAATAATTGGTGCATTACTGGTAATTGCAGGTGGTTTATCGCCTATGCTTCATATTCCAATTATTGGAAACTGGAATTATTGGGATCTGGACACAGTTTTGGCTGCGATAATTTATACCCTAGCTACTCTGGCATTAATTGCCTCAGCAAGCAATAAAAGAGGCCTTTTACGCTTCTGCGGATGGTCTATACTGCTGGTTTTGGGTTTCACCTTTGTTGCTGTTTATTTTAAGGTGGATAATTATTTCAGTTTTATACCCTTTAAAAAACTTGCAGCTGCTGCAAGCAGAGTCATTCATTACCGCTGGATGGGCTGGGCACTTATTTCTTCTGGAGGCCTTATCATGATCCTTTTTTCTGGAAAGAAAAAAATAAAAATTGATTGATTTTATTTAAATTAGGTATAGTATAATTAACTGAATTCTAAACTTAAACCTAAAAAAATGAATCAAATTATTCCTAATGGCCTTTTAAGAGTTCTTTTTGCAATACCCTTTGCGGTATTTGGAGTTATGCATCTGATGAATGCTACCGCAATGCAGGGAATGGTTCCAGCATATGTTCCAGGTGGAGTTATCTGGGTTTACGTCACAGGTGTTTTGTTAATTGCTGGAGCTATAGGCTTCATTCTAAATAAATCTGTTCAAATGGCAGGTTTTGTACTGGGAGCTTTAATGCTTGTCTTCATTGCAACTATCCATTTACCAGCGGTTTTAGGTGGAGATCAAAATTCAATGGGCAGTTTATTTAAAGATTTTGCATTAATGACAGGCGCTTTATTTATCGGAAATTCTTCCAATAAATAAGAGTAGGGCAAAAACCTCAAATAAAATTCTTTTAATAGCAGAAAGGAAATAATGAATGTAGAAATCACAGCTAAAAAGAGATCATTCAGAAACTGGAAGTATTTTCTCAATTTAATTCCGGTTTTATTGGTTATTTATGGAAACATAAATGGTGGCTGGTTTAGTTTATTGAATTTCATCTTTACGTTTGTTGTATTGGGAATCGCAGAAATCATCCTTCCCGAAGACCAAACAAATGATGATGTAGTGGAAGATAAACTCCCTGAAATTCTGATGTTCCTTTCTGTTTTTGCACAATTTCTATCCATACTTAGCTTAATTTATGGAATCTATACCGGTACAATAAAAGAGTACTGGATCCTAGCCGCAGCACTGTCTACGGGTGCAGCCTCAGGCACTTTAGCCATAGTAGTAGCCCATGAACTTATTCACAGAAAAAATAAAATTTGGAATTTTGCAGGAAGATTCCTGCTTTTCACCGTATTTAACCCTTATTTTTATATCCACCACCTCAAAATTCATCATAAATATGTAGGAACAGACTCAGATCCTGTAACTGCAAAATTTGCTGAAAACTATTATCACTATTTGATTCGTTCTATTTCAGGTCAAATCAAACAATCCTTTCAACTTGAAAAACAACGTTGCCTTGCTAATGGAAAATCAGCTTTGGGCATGAACAATTATATGCTAAGCTGTTTACTAGGATATATCACTGTTTTAATCTGTGTTGGACTAATAATTGGATGGACTATTTCTATTGCACTGATAGCTCAGGCAATTTTTGCGAATCTATTACTTGAATACACCAATTACATTGAACATTATGGCTTGAGCAGGAATGATAATGAACGCGTGAATGAGATGCATTCATGGCAAAGCAATAAGCTCATTAGCCGATTTTTCCTGATCGATCTGAGTCGTCATTCAGACCACCATTTTCATGCAGCAAAACCATTTAACAAATTGGTTTCCTATCCTGCAAATCCAGTTCTTCCCGGAGGATATGCAAGTATGTTATTGCCTGCCCTAATTCCACCTCTGTGGTTCAGACTGATGAATTTTCGGATTAAGAATATACAGTAATTACGGTATGATCAACAGCGATTGCCCCATGATTGGCAATTACTTCCCAAACGTAAGCTCTTTCTGAAATAATTTGGAGTATTTTTTCTTATCGAATTTATACAATTTTGCAGCACGGTACGAAACGCCTTTTTGCTTTTCATCAAGCTCTTTCAAAATACCATAATTTAACATTTTTTTACGGAAGTTCCGTTTATCAAGCTTCTTACTTAGAATCACTTCATACAATTGCTGTAATTGAGTAAGCGTAAATTTTTCAGGGAGCAATTCAAAGGCGATGGGTTGATAACTGATCTTGTTTCTTATCTTTTCAAAACCACGTGAAAAGATTTTTTCATGATCGAATGCTAATTTAGGATGATCGTTAACAGAAATCCAAACAGCTTTTGAAGCATAATTACTAACCGGCTTTAGTTCTTTACTACCATTCAACCTGATCATAGCATAATAAGCTACTGTAATAACCCTGCCCTGAGGATGCCTGTTTACATCGCCAAAGGTGTAAAATTGATCCATATAAATATCTCTTAGCCCGGTTAATTCATATAAGATTCGCTCAGCAGCATGATCAATACTTTCATTCTGTTCAACGATATATCCTGGCAATGCCCACCAATCTTTAAAAGGCTCTTTATTACGTTCAATCAGAAGGATCTTTAACTCGCCATCATCAAAGCCAAAAATTACACAATCAATTGAAAATACAGAGTCAAACTTAGGGAGTAGCGTTTCCAAATTTTTTTTATTAAAAACTAAATATATGAGGTTTAGACATGACTGAGTTAAAAAATATTTAAAAATTACTTAGTGTAGAATATACACCTTATATTTGCATTAAACTTTTGAAAAAAAATGTTGTCAGAAATAAAAAAAATAGGAGTTTTTACTTCGGGCGGGGATGCTCCAGGGATGAATGCCTGCATCAGGGCAGTGGTCAGAACAGCAGTATTTTACGGAATTGAAGTAGTTGGGATTCGCAGAGGCTATCAGGGAATGCTTGAAAGTGATTTCTGGGATATGGATGCGCGGTCAGTAGGTAATATTATCCATTTAGGCGGAACAATTCTCAAAACAGCAAGATGCCTTGAATTTAAGACTGATGAGGGTACAAAAAAAGCGTATACCAATTTAAAAGAATATGGAATCGATGCACTTATTCCGATAGGAGGAGATGGTACTGCCAGAGGTGCCGAACGACTTTCTAACCGTTTCAATATTCCAACCATTTGTATTCCAGGCACTATAGATAATGATCTTTACGGCTCAGATTTTACTATTGGCTACGATACTGCAACCAACACAGTAATTGACGCCATTGATAAGATCAGGGATACTGCAGCATCACATAACCGCTTGTTTTTTATTGAGGTTATGGGACGAGATTCAGGATGTATTGCTTTACGATCAGGAATTGCCGGCGGTGCTGAAGCCGTACTTCTACCAGAACAAGCAACCGGAGTTAATGAGCTGATCAACAAATTATCAGGAGATGCCAAAAATAAAAAAACATCAAGTATCGTGATCGTTGCTGAGGGAGATAAAAGCGGGGGAGCCTATCAACTTGCAGAACAAGTAAAAGAAAAATTTAATTTTTACGACATCAAAGTCACTATATTAGGGCATTTACAGCGAGGGGGTAGTCCGAGCAGCTTTGACAGAGTTCTGGCCAGCAGATTAGGATTTGCAGCTGTAAAAGAATTACTCAATGGTAAAACCCGTCAAATGATCGGACTCCAAGGTAATTCAATTGTGTTAACCCCCCTACAAGAGGCATTAAATTCATCTCATTTTAAATTGGAAGATGATTTAATGGAGATGGTGAGTGTTTTATCAATTTAATATATGATTGCGGTAGTTTATAGCGGATCAAGGTATGCTAACTGGAAATTGGCAGAAAAAGGAAAAATAATTTCTGAGTTTAGAACTCCTGGAATAAATCCTTTTTTTAGTGATGAAGGCCATATTACCCAATTCCTCAATAAAAATGCCGAATTGATAAACAATGCCGAAAAAATTAACCGGGTATATTTTTTCGGAGCAGGAGCATCCTCTAAAGAGCGTCAGAATATAGTCAATAATGCATTGGGGAGCTTTTTCCGCTTTAGTAAGATAGTTGTAGATCATGACCTTAAAGCTGCTGCGCTTGCCGCTTGTGGTGACGAAAAAGGAATAATTGGCATTTTAGGAAGTGGCTCAAATGCGGCCTATTTTGATAGTAAAAAAATCGGTGAAAACAACTTTGGACTTGGATACATCCTGGGAGATGAAGGCTCGGCCAACTGGTTTGGAAGGCGTCTACTTAAATCATATTTGAATGATCTTATGCCAGCTGAATTTGCTGAAAAATTCAAAAAAAAATACGACCTCGACAGAACACAGATTCTCGACAAAGTATACAGGCAAGCACAACCGGCATTATTTTTAAGCTCTTTTTCAGAATTTTTGATGGAAAATAAAAATGAGCCATTCATTAAAAAATTAGTAACAGATGGTTTTGAGCTTTATTTTAAAACCTATATTATTCCATTAAAAAAGCAATATCCCAATTGCCCGATCCATATGCTGGGTTCGGTAGCAGCGGGCTTTCAGGAATATTTGATCGAAGTTGCGAAAAATAATAATTTAGAAATAAGCTCCATTATTAAAGAGCCCATATATAATCTATTAAAATATTACTCTAACAAAAATTAATAAAAATGAAAATTGGAATAAATGGTTTTGGCCGTATTGGACGTTTAGCTTTCAGAGCAGCAATTGAAAGAGCCGGAGTTGAAGTAGTTGGCATCAACGATCTTGTTGAACCTGATTACATGGCTTACATGTTAAAATATGATTCAACCCATGGCAAGTTCAAAGGAACTGTTGAAGTTGAAAACGGACATTTAGTTGTAAATGGAAAAACTATTCGTGTATCTGCAGAAAGAGATCCTGCAAACCTTAAATGGAACGAAGTTGGTGCCGAAGTGATCATTGAATCAACCGGATTATTTTTAACCCAGGCTGATGCTCAAAAGCATATACAGGCCGGAGCTAAAAAAGTGGTGCTATCAGCACCGGCAAAAGATGATACCCCAACATTTGTGATGGGTGTAAATCATAAAGATTTGACTGCAGATCAAACAATTGTTTCGAATGCATCATGTACTACCAATTGCCTGGCACCGCTAGCTAAGGTATTAAACGACAAATTTGGTATCGCAGAAGGATTAATGACAACTGTTCATGCGGCAACAGCCACTCAAAAAACAGTTGACGGACCTTCAGCAAAAGACTGGAGAGGTGGTAGAGGCGCTTACCAAAACATAATCCCTTCATCAACGGGTGCTGCAAAAGCTGTTACCCTTGTTATACCTCAGTTAAAAGGAAAACTTACAGGAATGGCTTTCCGTGTTCCAACTGCAGATGTTTCAGTTGTTGACCTTACTGTACGTTTGGAAAAAGCTGCAACTTATGAGGAAATTAAAAAAGCCATGAAAGATGCATCAGAAGGTGAACTAAAAGGAATTTTAGGATATACTGAAGATGAAGTTGTATCAACCGACTTCTTAGGTGATTCACGTACATCCATTTTTGATGCCAAAGCAGGTATTGCTTTGAATGATCATTTCGTAAAAGTTGTAGCCTGGTATGATAACGAATGGGGTTATTCAAACAAACTGATCGATCTTGTGCAGCATATCGGAACAGTAAACTAAAAAATAATAGTTAAAAGTTTTATAGTACCTGAACCCTGTTTCAATTTTGGAACAGGGTTTTTTACGAATAATAATTTCTATTTTCGGGGGTACAAGCGAGGTGAAATTCATAAAATGAAAAAAATAATCTGGGGAATCATTGGCTGCGGTAACGTGAATGAAGTAAAAAGCGGCCCCGCATTCAATAAAGTTCCAAACTCCAGTTTGGCAGCTGTTATGCGTCGCGACAAGCTTAAGGCTGAAGATTATGCCAACAGACACCATGTTGGAAAATGGTATTCAGATGCTCAATCATTGATACAAGACGCTGAGGTCAATGCAATCTATATTGCTACACCTCCAGATTCACATGAAGCCTATACACTGGCTGCATTCATGGCCGGAAAGCCAGTCTACGTAGAAAAACCAATGGCATTAAACTCAATCGAATCTCAAAAAATGCAGGAGGCAGCTGAAAAATTTAAATGCAAACTAAGTGTAGCCCATTACCGAAGAGCACAACCAAGATTCATTGAAATTAAACGAATCATTGATGAAAAAATACTTGGTGAAATAATCTCAGTAGACATGCAAATGGCAATGACCCCTTCTCCTGATTTAGCTGAAACATGGAGAGTAAATCCTGCCATTTCTGGTGGAGGTCTTTTCCATGATCTTGCACCCCATCAACTTGACCTGATGCTTTTCTTTTTTGGAGAACCCACTAGCATACATGGTCAGGCACTAAACAAAAGCAAAAATTATCATGCCGACGATTATGTAAGTGCTGAAATTGGATTCAAAAACAATGTATTATTTAAAGGATTATGGGATTTTGACGTAAAAAAAGAAAATGAAGAAGATCTCTGTGAGATTAAAGGCAAGAAAGGCATATTACGCTTTGGTGTTTTCAGCGACTTCTGTGAACTTAGCCTGAACGAAGAAACTAAATCGCTTACATTTGAGCATTTACCACATGTTCAGCAGCCTATGATAGAGCAAGTAGTTAATTATTTTCTGGATAAGGGGCCAAATCCATGTTCGGGAACTGATGCTCTTATCGTAATGAAGATGATGGATAAAATTGTAGCAAAATAGCAATAATCGTTAAATTAAATCAGCTTCTTCAACACCTGACCACCTCAAGGTGGGGAGATTCATTAATCCCTACAGATCATTGCCATACCTGCAGATCTGTTCAGAAAAAATAAATAAAATTAACTATTGAATATCCCATAGGTAATTAACAACAAATCCCGCTCCGGTTTCCGGAGCGGGATTTGTACAAATTTAAAAAAATCAGCTTTTAATATGTTAAAAGATGATTTTTCAGAAATTATTGATTTAAGGTAAATCCTACATAGTACATTCCACCCATCTCAGGATTTCCATAAGAGGTTACATAGTATTTATTAAAAATATCTGAAGCACCGATCTTAATCATTCCCTTAACAGAAGGAATTTTTAAGTTGATCTGTGCATCAACAGTTCCGAATGAAGGAACCGCGCCTGCTGCAAATGATGAATTCCAGTAGAATGAATCCTGCCAGCGGTAAGAAACGTTCATACCAACATTCTTAACAATGTTGCGATTGCTGATACCTAAATTATAGCGAACTTTTGGGGTATTGAAATCATTCACATAAGTAATAGGGATATCACCTATATTATTGTAAGAAATATTTCCAGTTAGGTTATATTTTCCCATCAAATAATCAATTCCAAGAGCTGTACCATAAGAAGTTACATTACCCTCTGCATTAACCGGAACACCAAACTTTGTAAAAGAAGTTCCACTTTGCTGGAATACCTCTACAGCGGTAATGAAATTGCTGTAGGTGTTATAATATCCATAGGCATCAAGCAAAACTTTGCTACCCAATAACCCTTTATAACCCAATTCATAAGCTTTTACGCTCTCTGGCTTTACTCCATCTGCAGTGAATGAATACGGTTTAAGTAAAGCAGGATTTGCCGCTCCTGCTGATGCAGAAGCTAAGAAATTACGGTAACTAACATCAGTAAATGGTTTGTTTCCATATAAATTATATTTCACCAAACTTGAGGGCAAGCCGCCAATTAAACGTGTTGAACCACCACCAACTGAAAGGTCGATAAATTGATTCTGCGTGGTTGGATTACGATAACCTGTTTGATACGATAATCTGATATTATTATTTGGCGCTACTGTGTAAACCCCTGCAATTCTTGGAGTAAAACGACCATCAAAATTCTGATTTTTATCATAACGTCCAGAGAAACTCAACTTAAATGCATCAGACAGTTTTTTACCCATTTGAACAAAAGCACCATATTCATCGATATCAATTTCACGGTTAAGGTCATCGAAAATAGTTCCTCCAGAATTTAAATCATATCTTCTATATGAAGCTCCAACCTGAAGTTCAAGGGCTTCTTTTAAAGCACTAGTGAAATTATACATCCCCTCATAATGGTAAAGGTTTGTTTTATCATTGAATCGTGCTCCTAAACCAGAGATGATATTAGTACTCATAATAGTTTTTTTCGCAGCTTCAAACTCGGTACTTCCAGGCAGAAATCTTCCAACATCCGCTGCTGTACGAGCCATTGAATGAGCTTGAGCATCAGGAGCACCTG
>CAMDQV010000046.1 GCA_945906015.1 Pedobacter schmidteae
TGTTGAGATTAAGTAATTCTTAACTCATAAAATATGGTTTAGACCCCGATTTTCGTCGGGGTCTATTGCCATTTGTATAATACCCATTGTATGTATGATCTACATCGCCGTAATATTGGCAAAACAGGTCGCAGTTTATTTACTAAACTAAATTCTCAATCCCTTGGCAAACAAAATTAAGCACAACGAAAGAGTAAATTTTGCTACCAGTAAGCATGTAATGGATTATCCTGATTTTCTGGATGTTCAGTTACAATCTTTCAAGGAATTTTTTCAGCTTGAAACCACTTCAGACAACCGCCATCAGGAAGGTTTGTTTAAAGTTTTCTCCGAAAATTTTCCGATCTCTGATTCAAGAAATATATTCGTTTTAGAATTTCTTGATTATTTCATTGATCCCCCGCGCTATGACATACATGAGTGTATTGAGCGTGGTTTAACGTATAGTGTTCCTTTAAAGGCTAAGCTACGCTTATCTTGTAATGACGCTGAACATGAAGATTTTGAAACAATTGTTCAGGATGTTTATTTGGGAACTATCCCATACATGACTCCTAAAGGAACCTTTGTGATAAATGGCGCAGAGCGCGTAATCGTTTCTCAATTACACCGCTCTCCGGGAGTGTTCTTCGGCCAAAGCCGTCACACAAACGGAACCAAATTGTATTCAGCCCGTGTAATTCCTTTCAAAGGATCCTGGATCGAGTTTGCAACCGACGTTAATAATGTCATGTACGCATACATTGATCGTAAGAAAAAATTCCCGGTTACCACCTTATTGCGTGCTATCGGTTATGACTCTGATAAGGATATTCTTGAATTATTCGAATTAGCGGATGAAATAAAAGTTAGCAAATCTGGCTTGAAAAAAGCCGTAGGCCGCAAACTTGCAGCAAGAGTGCTCAAGAAATGGGTTGAAGATTTTGTGGATGAAGATACCGGCGAAGTTGTTTCAATTGATCGTAATGAGATCATCATGGAACGTGAAACCGTTTTAGAAGACGAGCATATCGATATGATCATCGAAGCTGGTGTTAAAACAATTATCCTTACCAAAGAGGATGCTGTTAACAGCGGTGATTATACCATTATATACAATACTTTACAAAAAGATACCTCAAACTCTGAGAAGGAAGCGGTAGAACATATCTATCGTCAATTACGTAATGCTGAACCACCTGATGAAGAAACAGCTCGTGGTATCATCGATCGTTTATTCTTCTCTGATAAGAGATATGATCTTGGTGATGTGGGTCGTTACCGCATCAATCGTAAATTGAAATTAAGTACTCCTGTTGAAACTAAAGTTTTAACCAAGCAGGATATCATTGCTATTGTTAAGTATCTGATCAAATTGATCAATTCAAAAGCAGAGGTAGATGATATTGATCACTTGTCAAACCGTCGTGTTCGTACCGTTGGTGAACAACTTTATGCACAGTTCGGTGTTGGTCTTGCACGTATGGCTCGTACTATTCGTGAACGAATGAACATTCGTGATAACGAAGTATTCACACCAACTGACTTGATCAATGCACGTACATTATCTTCAGTGATCAATTCGTTTTTCGGAACAAACCAGTTGTCACAGTTCATGGACCAAACCAATCCTCTTGCAGAGATCACGCACAAGCGTCGTCTTTCAGCCTTAGGCCCAGGTGGTCTTTCTCGTGAGCGTGCAGGTTTTGAGGTTCGTGACGTTCATTATACCCATTATGGCCGTTTATGTACTATTGAAACTCCTGAGGGACCGAATATTGGTTTGATATCTTCTCTTTGTGTTCATGCTAAGATTAATAACCTTGGTTTTATCGAAACTCCTTACCGTAAGGTTCAAGATGGTCGTGTTGTAGTTGAAGAACCTGTAATTTACCTTTCTGCAGAAGATGAAGAAGGAAAAACTATTGGTCAGGCAAATGCAGTTTATGATGATAAAGGTAATTTTGAAACTCCAAATGTAAAGGCACGTTATGAAGGTGACTTCCCAATAATTGAGCCTAAGAAGTTAGATCTAATGGACATTGCTCCAAATCAGATTACTTCTATTGCTGCATCATTGATTCCTTTCCTGGAGCATGATGATGCTAACCGTGCATTGATGGGATCCAATATGCAACGTCAGGCTGTACCTTTATTACGTCCTGAAGCTCCAATTGTTGGAACTGGTCTTGAAGGCCGTGTAGCCCGTGATTCACGTACACTTATTAATGCTGAAGGTACTGGAGTGGTTGAATATGTTGATGCCAATGAGATCCGTATTCGTTATGAAAGAAATGAAGATGATGTTCTTGTATCTTTTGAAGGTGAAGTTAAATCATATCGCCTGATCAAGTTCAAGAAGACCAACCAGAGTACGTGTATCAACTTGAAGCCTATCGTAAGAAAAGGTCAGAAAGTTGAAAAAGGACAGGTTCTTTGTGAAGGTTATGCAACTCAGGATGGAGAATTAGCATTAGGAAGAAATCTTAAAGTGGCATTCATGCCTTGGCAAGGATTTAACTTTGAGGATGCGATTGTTATTTCAGAGCGTGTTGTTTCACAAGATATTTTTACTTCTTTACATATTGAAGAATTTGAATTAGAGGTTCGTGATACAAAACGTGGTGAAGAAGAATTAACTCCTGATATTCCTAACGTTTCTGAAGAAGCTACTAAAGATCTTGACGAAAACGGTATTATCCGTGTTGGGGCTGAGATTAAAGAAGGTGATATTCTGATTGGTAAGATCACTCCAAAAGGAGAGTCTGATCCTTCGCCAGAAGAAAAATTGTTGCGTGCAATCTTTGGTGACAAAGCAGGTGATGTGAAGGATGCATCGTTGAAAACTCCACCGTCAATTCATGGGGTAGTGATCGATACTAAATTATTCTCACGTGCTAAGAAAACTACCAAACAAGAAGAGAAAGCTCTTATTGAGAAGTTAGATGCTAAGCACAATAAAGCAGTTAAGGAATTGAAAGAAACCTTAATTGAGAAATTGTTCGTTATTGTGAATGGTAAAACATCGCAGGGTGTATTTAATGTATATAAAGAGTTGCTAGTAGCTAAAGGTGTAAAATTCACCCAGAAAATACTAACTGAACTTGAATTTGCAAACGTGAACCCAACTAAATGGACAACTGATGAAGACAAGAATGAGCTAATCAAACAAACTCTTCACAATTACAACATTAAGCTGAACGAAGAGCTAGGTGCTTATAAGCGTGATAAGTTTGCGATCAGTGTAGGTGATGAGCTTCCATCAGGAATTGTACAAATGGCTAAAGTTTATGTTGCTAAAAAACGTAAGCTGAAAGTAGGTGATAAAATGGCGGGTCGTCACGGAAATAAGGGTATTGTTGCAAGAATCGTTCGCGATGAAGACATGCCTTTCCTTGAAGACGGAACTCCGGTGGATATAGTACTTAATCCACTTGGTGTACCATCACGTATGAACCTTGGACAAATTTATGAGACCGTTTTAGGATGGGCTGGTAAAGAACTTAGAATGAAATTCGCTACACCAATCTTTGACGGAGCATCTCATGATGAAGTTGAAGAATGGGTTGATAAAGCTGGAATTCCTAAGTCAGGAAGAACCTACTTATACAATGGTTTAACCGGAGATCGTTTTGATCAGCAGACTACAGTTGGCATTATTTATATGCTGAAACTGGGTCACATGGTTGATGATAAAATGCACGCCCGTTCAATCGGACCATATTCATTGATTACACAGCAGCCATTGGGTGGTAAAGCCCAGTTTGGTGGTCAGCGTTTTGGTGAGATGGAAGTTTGGGCACTGGAAGCATTTGGTGCTGCCAACATCCTTCAGGAAATACTTACTGTTAAGTCTGATGATGTGGTAGGACGTGCAAAAACCTACGAAGCAATCGTTAAAGGTGAAACCCTTCCAACTCCATCAGTTCCCGAATCATTCAATGTATTGGTTCATGAATTAAGAGGTTTAGGTTTGGATATCACATTAGACTAATTAAGCAGAAAGCCGAAAGCAAAAAGCAAAAAGCGAACAACATCGCCAAAGCTTTCAACTTTCAGCTTTCAGCTTTAAACTTATAAAGAGCTATGTCTTACAAGAAAGATAATAAAATCAAAAGTAATTTCACCTCGATAACCATTAGTTTAGCTTCTCCTGAATCAATTCTGGAGCGTTCAAGCGGTGAGGTATTAAAGCCGGAAACTATCAACTACCGTACTTACAAACCTGAGCGTGATGGCTTATTCTGCGAGCGTATTTTCGGTCCCGTAAAGGATTACGAATGTCATTGCGGTAAATATAAGCGTATCCGTTATAAAGGTATTGTCTGCGACCGTTGCGGTGTTGAAGTAACTGAAAAGAAAGTACGTCGTGAGCGTATGGGGCACATCAACCTTGTGGTTCCTGTTGCACACATCTGGTATTTCCGTTCATTGCCAAACAAGATCGGTTATTTGTTAGGTTTACCTACCAAAAAGTTAGATTTAATCATTTATTATGAGCGTTATGTAGTTATTCAGCCAGGATTAAAGGAGGCAGATGGTATTCTAAAAATGGACTTCTTAACCGAAGAAGAATATTTGGATATCTTGGATACCTTACCAAAAGAAAACCAATATCTTGATGATAAAGACCCTGAGAAATTCATCGCAAAGATGGGTGCTGAGGCTCTTCAAGATCTTTTAGGTCGTTTGGATCTTGATCAGCAGTCTTATGACCTTCGTCATCAGGCAGCAACTGAAACTTCACAGCAGCGTAAAACTGAGGCCTTGAAACGTCTTCAGGTTGTAGAAGCCTTCCGTGGTGCAAATACTCGTATTGAGAATAATCCAGAATGGATGATCGTTAAGATCGTTCCGGTTATTCCACCTGAATTACGTCCTTTGGTTCCTTTAGAAGGCGGTCGTTTTGCAACTTCCGATTTGAATGATCTTTACCGTCGTGTAATTATTCGTAACAATCGTTTAAAGCGTTTGATCGAGATCAAAGCTCCAGAAGTGATTTTACGTAACGAGAAGCGTATGCTTCAGGAGTCTGTCGATTCACTATTTGACAACTCACGTAAAGTTAATGCAGTTAAAACAGAAGGTAATCGTGCTTTAAAATCACTTTCAGACATTCTGAAGGGCAAGCAGGGTCGTTTCCGTCAAAACTTACTTGGAAAACGTGTAGATTATTCAGCACGTTCAGTAATTGTTGTTGGACCGAACCTGAAATTGCATGAATGCGGTTTGCCTAAAGATATGGCTGCCGAGCTGTTCAAACCATTCATCATTCGTAAAATGATCGAAAGAGGAGTGGTAAAAACAGTAAAATCAGCTAAAAAGATTGTAGATCGTAAAGATCCAATTGTTTGGGATATTCTTGAAAATGTATTGAAAGGCCACCCGGTATTATTAAACCGTGCTCCAACATTGCACCGTTTAGGTATCCAGTCTTTCCAGCCAAAATTGGTTGAAGGTAAGGCAATTCAATTACATCCATTAGTTTGTACTGCATTTAACGCAGATTTTGATGGTGATCAGATGGCTGTACACTTACCATTAGGTAATGCTGCAATCCTAGAAGCCCAAATGCTGATGCTTGCTTCGCATAACATTCTAAATCCTGCAAATGGTACTCCAATCACAGTGCCTTCACAGGATATGGTTTTGGGTCTTTATTATATTACTAAAGGCCGCAGAACTGACGAAGGTCGTGTTGTTTTAGGACAGGATCAAACTTTCTATTCTCCTGAAGAAGTTATTATCGCTTATAATGAGCGTAAAATAGATCTTCATGCATTCATCAAGGTTAAAGCCTTTGTGAAAGAAAAGGATGGAAGTATCGTCAATAAAATTATTGAAACAACTGTCGGACGTGTTCTCTTTAACCAGAGAGTTCCGGTAGAAGTTGGATATATCAATGAACTTCTTACCAAGAAATCACTTCGTGATATCATTGGTGATGTTGTGAAAAACACAGGTATGGCTCGTGCAGCACAGTTTCTTGATGATATCAAAGAATTAGGTTTCCAGATGGCATTTCAGGGTGGTCTTTCCTTTAATCTTCAGGATCTTAACATTCCTGCAGAGAAGGCTCATCTGATTGAACAGGCAAGTAAGGAAGTTGAAGAAGTAATGAATAACTATAACATGGGTTTCATTACCAACAACGAACGTTACAACCAGATCATCGATATCTGGACTCGTATCAATAACCGTCTGACGGCCAATGTAATGAATCAGCTTTCGAGCGATAATCAGGGCTTCAACTCAGTCTATATGATGCTTGATTCAGGAGCCCGTGGTTCTAAAGAGCAAATTCGTCAGTTATGCGGAATGCGTGGTTTGATGGCTAAGCCTCAGAAATCAGGTTCAGGTGGAGAGATTATTGAAAATCCAATTCTTTCTAACTTTAAAGAAGGATTATCGGTATTAGAGTATTTCATCTCCACTCACGGTGCTCGTAAAGGTTTGGCTGATACGGCATTAAAGACTGCGGATGCTGGTTACTTGACTCGTCGTTTGCATGATGTGGCTCAAGATATGATTGTTGGTGAGACTGATTGTGGTACATTAAGAGGAATTTATACAACTGCATTGAAAGATAATGAAGATGTTGTTGAGCCTTTATATGACCGTATTTTAGGTAGAACCAGTTTACATGATGTTTATGATCCATTGACTAATGAATTATTAGTTTCTGCTGGTGAGGATATTGAAGAGCATATTGCTGTTAATATTGAAAACTCTCCACTTGAGGGAATAGAAATTCGTTCAGTTCTTACTTGCGAAAGTAAGCGTGGTGTTTGTGCTTTATGTTACGGACGTAACCTTGCAACCGGTAAACGTGTGCAGATGGGTGAGGCTGTTGGTGTAATTGCAGCTCAGTCTATTGGTGAGCCTGGAACACAGTTAACATTACGTACATTCCACGTGGGTGGTACTGCTTCGAACATTGCTGCTGAATCTCAGATCAATGCTAAGTTTGATGGTGTAATTGAGTTTGAAAACGTTAGGACTGTTAGTCACGATACTGCAGAAGGAGCCCTTGAAGTTGTCTTAGGACGTTCAGGTGAATTCCGTATCGTTGAGCCAGGTACCAACAAAATGATCATGTCTAACAACATTCCTTACGGTGCATTTCTGTATGTTAAGGATGGTGCTAAGATCTCTAAAGGCGACAAAATTTGTAGCTGGGATCCATATAATGCAGTTATCATTTCTGAATTTGAAGGTAAGGCTGAATTTGAGGCAATCATCGAAGGTGTTACCTTCCGTGAAGAATCTGATGAGCAAACCGGTCACAGAGAGAAAGTTATTATTGACACCCGTGATAAAACTAAGAATCCAGTTATCCGTGTAGCCGATAAAAAAGGTAATGGTATTAAAGGATATAACATTCCTGTAGGTGCACACATTGCTGTTGAAGAGAATGAAAAAGTGAAAATTGGACAGATTATTGCTAAAATTCCCCGTTCAACTGGTAAAACAAGAGATATTACAGGTGGTTTACCTCGTGTAACCGAGTTATTCGAAGCTCGTAATCCTTCAAACCCTGCAGTTGTTACTGAAATCGATGGTGTTGTAACTTTAGGTGGTGTTAAACGTGGTAATCGTGAAATGTCAATCGAGTCAAAAGACGGGCAAGTTAAGAAATACCTTGTTCCATTGTCTAAACACATTCTAGTTCAGGATAATGACTTTGTGAAAGCTGGAATGCCTTTATCAGACGGATCAATTTCACCTGCTGATATTTTATCGATTAAAGGACCGGCAGCAGTTCAGGAATACCTTGTTAATGGTATTCAGGAAGTATATCGTTTGCAAGGTGTTAAGATCAATGATAAGCATTTTGAAACCATCGTTCACCAAATGATGCAAAAAGTGATGATTGAAGATGCCGGTGATACCCGTTTCCTTGAAAAGGAATTGGTTGATCGTTGGGATTTCCAATTGGAGAACGATGAGATCTATGATAAGAGAATTGTAATCGATCCAGGAGAATCTGTTAATTTAAAATCTGGTCAAATCATTTCAGTACGTAAATTAAGGGATGAAAATTCTGTTCTTAAGCGTAAGGATATGAAGCTTGTTGAAACTCGTGATGCAATTTCAGCCACTTCAAGTCAAATGTTGCAAGGTATTACCCGTGCTTCATTGGGAACTAAATCATTCATCTCTGCAGCTTCCTTCCAGGAAACTACTAAGGTATTGAATGAGGCAGCTATTAGCGGAAAACGTGATAATCTGTTAGGTTTGAAAGAGAATGTGATCGTAGGTCACTTGATTCCTTCAGGAACAGGATTACGTCAATACGAACGTATTATTGTAGGTTCACAAGATGAATATGATAAATTAATGGCTTCCAAACAGGAAGAAATGGAGGCTTAACTCCTGCCATGTTATACTTAAAAGTCCTTCTGAAAAGAAGGACTTTTTTTATTTTCCTTAAAATGTTTTCAGAATTAATAACTTTATGGTATGGAAGAACAGAACATTGAAAATCAATTAAACATTGAGCTTTCTGAAGAAATTGCAGAAGGTATATACTCCAACCTGGCGGTTATCACTCATTCAAATACTGAGTTTGTTTTAGATTTTATTCGGGTTATGCCTGGTGTTCCTAAAGCCCGTGTAAAATCCAGGATAGTATTAACTCCGGAGCATGCAAAACGATTTCTTGTTGCTCTTGAAGAAAATGTGGAGAAATTTGAAGTCCTGAATGGTCGTATTAAGATCAATGAAGGTCAGCCAGGTATACCTATGAATTTTGGAGGTCCTACAGCACAAGCATAAATTTGAGAAAGCATTTTAATAAATTGATTTCAAAATCAATTGAGTTGCTATATTATAATTTTGTAACTGCTGTTACGATTGGTTAAGGGTATTTTTTCCAATAAATCAGGTCTTGAAATTTTTAGTGATGCTACCCGTGATTAGCACTATTTTTTTTCAATTCTTTTTCTTTTTTTGCATCTAGTTCCTACAAAATTACTATAGGATGGAATTTAGGTGTTGAATAATTGAATCGAACTCATCAGGCTTAAACCATTTGATATCTTCCGATTTGTTGAACCAGGTTATTTGTCTTTTAGCAAATCTTCTTGTGTTCTGCTTAATCTTCTCAATAGCTTCTTCTCTAGTGCTTTTGCCATCTATGTAATTGAAGATTTCAGAATATCCAACAGTATTCAATGGGTTTAAATGCCTGTATGATTTCAGGCCTTCAACCTCTTCGATCAACCCATCTTTGATCATTTGATCAACGCGAAGGTTTATTCTTTCATATAATATATTGCGATCGGTATTAAGTCCTATTTTGACAATATTAAATGGTCTTTGCTTTTTAATATTAGTTCTTAATGATGAAAAAGTTTTCCCGGAGCTCTCAAATACTTCTAAAGCCCTGATTATGCGCTGTGGATTAAAGATATCGACCTCCTTGTAGTAAACCGGGTCAATTTTTTTTAGGCGATCCTGCAGGAATGTAATTCCCTTTTCATTTAAAATTGTATTTAAATAGGTTCGAATTTCATCTGTAGCTATGGGTAATTGATCAAAACCATGGCTTACTGCGTTTATAAAAAGCCCGGAGCCACCAGCCATTATTACCTGATCATAATCAAGAAATAATTTATTGATCAGTTCAATAGATTCTTTTTCAAAATCACCAGCATTAAATTGATCCAGAACGGAATGGCTATTGATCAAATGATGTTTAACTTCCTTTAGTTCTACTGCTGATGGTTTTGCAGTACCAATATTCATTTCCCTATAAAACTGTCGGGAATCGGCTGAAATAATCTCTGTTTTAAAGTGTTTTGCCAGACTTATGGCTAATGTTGTTTTGCCAATCGCGGTTGGGCCTGCAATAATGATCAATGTTTTGTTCATTAGCAATCCCGTTTCAGAATTTAATATTCATCCTTTTGGATATCATCAGGATCATAACCATCATTATCAGAAAAATCATCCATAAACTCGTCCTTTTCTTCTTGGTCTTCTTCTTGTTCTTCTTCAATTTCCTGCTTCGTATTTATGCCCATATCGCTCAATTGTTCAAGCTCTTCTGCATCTTCAGGCTGGAAGTCAAGTTCATTTAAAAAATCAAAATCTTCAGAAACTACAGATGCTACAGGAGAAATAATAACGGTACCGGCTATTTTAGGTGCTTCACCCTGAGTGCGTGATACATAAGGATAGGTCTTTCCATCTTCTTCGCTAAGTAGAATTTTGACGAGTTGAACATGGAAGTCAAATGGTCTGTCGAAGTTATAGGTATAATAAAATTTTTGATGCGGATCATCTATGAAACTGCTTAGTTTAGAATTCTCCATTGTAGCAACCCCATTATTGATTTTTCGCTGGTTTGGAAGGAAGGCAATTTCCTCTTTTTTTATCCATTGATCACTGCTTACATAAAAAGAGGATGATAAATCAGCATTGTATCCTGTTGATTGATGGATAGCACGATGAAGGGCTTCAAATGTTTGATTGGATTTTATATCAATATCTCGTTCAATATCATCATAATCTTCAAAAGAAACCTTAAATCTATATATTGCCATTTTTATTCTATAATTTTTATTATTCTACAAAAATACTATTTGAAAACACTGATTAGTATTTTAAACTATTTTTTTTGTCAGTCTATTAGCTAGGTTCAACCGGAATCAATCCCAGGGCTTTTCCTTTTTCTAACATGAAATCATAAGCCTCTTTTCTGGAATTTTTAATTTCTCCTTCAAGAATAGCTTCTCGGATTTGATTTTTGATTAGGCCAACATTTTTGCCTGCACTCAAATTAAATGCCTGCATGATATCTTCGCCACTCACCGGTGGTTGCCAGTTTCTAAGTTGAT
>CAMDQV010000047.1 GCA_945906015.1 Pedobacter schmidteae
ATTCAGGATCACCAGTTTTAAATGGTAACGGTGAATTAATTGGAATTGCTTTTGATGGTAACTGGGAAGCTATGAGTGGTGATATTGCATTCGATAAGCAATACAAACGTACTATTTCAGTAGATATTCGATTTGTACTTTGGTGTATAGATGTTATTGGTGGTGCCAAAAACCTAATTGATGAATTGGATATTAAAACCAATAAGCTAGCAGTTCCAAAAGATAAACTGATCCTGAAGAAACAATAATTTATAAGACACTTGTAAACGAAAAAAGGCTTTTTGAACTATCAAAAAGCCTTTTTTATATAATAATAAATTCTAATGATATATAAATTCACCGTATGGAGATCGAATGCTTACCTGTTTAGTTTCTGAATTTTCAACATGCCCAATGATCTGCGCATCTACCTTAAATTCTTTCGAAATATCAATAATCTCTTGAGCAATCTCTGATGGAACATAGAATTCCATTCTGTGGCCCATATTGAACACTTTGTACATTTCGCTCCAATCTGTGTTGGATTCTTCCTGAATAAGACTAAAAAGGGGAGGAATAGGTATCATATTGTCTTTTATGATATGATACTTGTCAATAAAATGAAGAACTTTTGTTTGAGCACCACCACTGCAATGAACCATTCCATGTATTTGAGAACGGTGTTTATCCAGTATTCGCTTAACTATTGGGGCATAGGTACGTGTTGGTGATAAAACCAACTTTCCTACTGTGATATCAATTGCCTCATTGTAATCAGTTGTAGGAATATGAATTAGATCAGTTAACTTTTTAGAACCGGAGTACAGTAATTCATAAGGCACTGCCGGATCATAACATTCCGGATATTTTTCTGCAATGTATTTATGGAACACATCGTGTCTGGCTGAAGTTAGTCCATTAGAACCCATTCCACCATTGTATTCCTTTTCATAATTAGCTTTTCCATATGATGAAAGTCCAACAATTACATCTCCGGGACGAATTTGATCATTAGATAGGATATCTGCACGTTTCATTCTACATGTTACCGTAGAATCTACAATGAGAGTCCTGACAATATCTCCTACATCTGCAGTTTCGCCTCCCGTAGAGTATATCCCAATTCCAAGATCACGTAATTCAGATAGAATTTCTTCTGTGCCATTGATCAGTTCAGCAATCACTTCGCCAGATACCAAATTTTTATTTCGACCAATCGTAGATGAAAGCAATATATTATCAGTAGCACCTACACATAGCAGATCGTCAAGATTCATAATGATAGCATCTTGGGCAATTCCTTTCCACACAGAAATATCACCAGTTTCTTTCCAGTAGATATAAGCTAAAGAAGATTTTGTTCCTGCACCATCGGCATGCATGATATTACAATAAGCAGTGTCAGATCCCAAAATATCAGGAATGATCTTGCAAAAGGCTTTTGGAAAAATTCCCCTATCTATATTTTTGATGGCATTATGCACATCTTCTTTATCAGCTGAAACGCCGCGCTGGTTGTATTTGAGGTCTGACATTAATACAAAAGTAGCATTTAGAAATGAGATGTGAGATGTGAGATATGAGATTGGAGATATGAGGTATGAGATTTGGATATAAACAACAAAGTTCTGCCGAAGCAGAACTTTGTGTCTCAATACTCAATACCCAATACCCAATACTACTTCAGAAACAATAATTCTCTGAATTTAGGCAAAGGCCATTTTGAATCATCCACTAATTGCTCAAGTTTATCAACATGATAGCGAATAGGATCAAAGAATGATTTAACTTTCTCATCGTAGGCAATAGATTTATCTCTGATATCTTCAATGTTATTTGCTTTTTTACGTTCATTTACCATTTCAAGGTTTGCTGTTCTGATAAAGTTAACATGTCCTGATATCATCTTGATGATATCAAGTTGAGCTGCGTACGTATCTTCACCCAGGCCAAGATCTTTTAACCCCTTCACGTTATCAATAAGTGTTGTTTGATACTTGATGGCTGTTGGAATGATTACATTATCAACAAGGTCACCTATTACTCTGGCTTCAATTTGAAGTTTTTTGAAATAACTTTCTAACAGTATTTCATGACGTGCATGTGATTCACGTTTACTGAATACTCCGGTGTCTTGAAATAATTTATCTGTCTTAGGATCCAATAAAACATCAAGTGCTTTTGGCGTAGTTTTGATATTTGATAAACCTCTCTTTTTAGCTTCTTCAGCCCACTCATCGCTGTAACCATTTCCTTCAAAACGTATAGCTTTAGATTCTTTAATGTAACGTTTGATCACTGTCATGATCGCAACATCTTTTTTCTCGCCTTTTTTGATCAGTTTATCAACTTCTGCCTTGAACTTATTTAACTGATCTGCAATGATCGTGTTCAATATTGTCATTGGATTGGCAGAGTTAGCTGAAGAGCCAACTGCACGCAATTCAAATTTATTACCTGTAAAAGCTAATGGCGAAGTACGATTACGATCCGTGTTATCCAATAATATCTGTGGTATTTTTGGAATATTAGTCCATAATGATGGCTCTTGCTTCATCTTATTAGTTACCCTTGATGATTCAATTTCATCTAGCAGGTCATTCAACTGACTTCCAAGGAACATAGAGATGATTGCTGGTGGAGCTTCATTAGCACCTAAACGGTGGTCATTATTAACTGATGCAATAGATGCTCTCAATAGATCTGAATATTCAAAAACTGCTCTTATTGTATTTACAAAAAATGTAAGGAACATCAGATTGTTTTTTGGAGTTTTTCCAGGCGAAAGCAGGTTTTTACCAGTATTCGTAATTAATGACCAGTTATTGTGTTTACCTGAACCATTAATGCCGGCATAAGGCTTTTCATGCAAAAGAACTTTAAAATTATGTCTGCGGGCAACTTTATCCATTAAATCCATTAACAAAGAGTTGTGGTCAATGGCAAGATTCATTTCCTCGTATAATGGTGCACACTCAAATTGAGAAGGAGCAACTTCATTATGACGGGTTTTTAGAGGTATACCTAATTTGATGGCTTCTATTTCAAAATCTTGCATATAGGCAAGAACACGTTCAGGAATTGATCCAAAATAATGGTCATCTAATTGCTGATTTTTAGCAGACATATGTCCAAATAAAGCTCTTCCGGTAAGATAAAGATCGGGTCTTGCATTAAATAAGGCAAGATCAACAAGAAAATATTCCTGCTCGATACCTAATGAGCTATTTATCTTTTCAATGCTTTTATCAAAGTATTGTGCAACTGCAACAGCTGCTTTATCCATTAAACCGATAGCCTTTAATAAAGGAGCCTTGTAATCTAAAGCTTCGCCGGTGTAAGAAATAAATACTGTAGGGATACACAAGGTAGATCCAATGATAAAGGCTGGTGATGATGGATCCCATGCAGTATAACCCCGTGCTTCAAAAGTACTTCTAATTCCTCCGTTTGGAAAACTTGATGCATCTGGTTCTTGTTGCGATAGGGCTTCGCCAGAGAATTTTTCTAAACCCTGACCATCAGAACCTGGCTCAAAGAAAGAGTCATGCTTTTCTGCAGTGCTTCCTGTTAATGGCTGGAACCAGTGCGTATAATGTGATGCTCCTCTAGAAATAGCCCAAGATTTCATTGAAGATGCAACTTGTTCTGAGATACCTCTGTCAATTGGAGTTCCCGAATTGATGGATTCAATAATACTATTAAAGGCTTCTTTAGATAAACTATCTTTCATTTTCTTCTGATCGAAGACATTGCTTCCATAAAAATCAGAAAGTTTTGATGAAGGCATTTTTACTTCAGGAATTGTCCTTGAGAGTACTGCATTTAGTGCTTGAAATCTTAAAGATGACATTGTATGGCTAGGTTTTAATTAATTTTTATAAAAATAATAGTTTCAGCATAAAAATCAATAAAAAATTGAAAAATAAATCAAATTGTTGAAAAAATCTCCAAAAATATTAAAATTTTAGGTGTATTTTAATAGAATAGTATCAATTAATTGTGAAATATAGAAGAATTTATCCTTTTTTATTTGACTAATATTTTTTTAAGCAAAATAGTATACTGTAACTTTTACATTTTGAATAGTTCGATTGAGTTTTATTCATACTGCTGAACATATAGAATAATGTATCCTGCATGAGTATTATTTTCATGGGTTTCTTTAATTTGAAATTGCTTTCGTAAATGCAGTTAATTTTATTATTTTTCATCTTTATGAGCACTTTATATTAAATAATAAATTATATGCTCAACTTGAAAAGCGTACATCATGTTGCAATTATTTGTTCTAATTATACATTGTCAAAGCATTTTTATACCCAAATACTAGGACTAAAAGTTTTGCAAGAGGTTTTTAGGCCAGAACGTAATTCATATAAACTTGATCTTGCGGTCAATGGAGTGTATCAGATCGAATTATTTTCATTTCCTGATCCGCCTGAAAGGTTATCGCATCCAGAAGGAAAAGGGTTAAGGCATATTGCTTTTGAGGTAGATAATTTGTCTGTATCAGTTGCCGAACTAACTAACAATGGAATAATTACAGAAGAAATAAGAATTGACGAGTATAGTGGGAAAAGGTTTGTTTTTTTTAGCGATCCAGACGGACTTCCAATAGAGCTTTACGAAAGCTAATGGCAAGTTTATTCTATTTCAAACAGTTTTGTATTGATCAAACTGATTGCGCCATGAAAGTTAATACAGATGGGGTTCTTTTGGCTGCAATTTTAGATTCTGTTTTACCCACTAAGATACTTGATGTAGGCACAGGAACAGGCTTGATTGCATTGATGCTTGCTCAAAGATTTCCGTCGGCTTTAATAGATGCTGTAGAAATTGATGAAAATACAGCAAAAACTGCAAAAATGAATTTTTCAGAATCTCCATTTTTAAACAGAATCCGTTTATTTCATTCTTCAATTGAGCGTTATTTATTGAATTATGATGGTCAGTATGATTTGATTGTTTCAAACCCTCCGTTCTTCATTAATTCTTTAAGATCAAAAGATCCGCTTAAGGAGATAGCTAGACATACCGATTACTCTTTTTTTGAAAATTTGCTAAAAGAATCAGCAAATAAATTAAGTAACAAAGGACTTTTATATATCATTTTGCCAATAGAAACATCAAAAATGATTGAAAAGATAATGGCATCAATCCCCGAATTAAAGATTATTGCTGAGATTTTGATCCATTCCTTTACAGCATCAAAGCCTCATAGAAAAGTATTACAGATTGGTTTCAAAATTTCTGAACCAATGGTTAAAAATTTTATTATCTATGAAAAAGCTGGTATTTATACTTCAGAATACCGGATGCTGTTAAAGGATTTTTTAACAATTTTTTAAAGCTATTTTTTGTTATGATGAGGATTGGTTTACTATCAGATACACATAGTTATCTTGATGATGCAGTTTTAAAACATTTTGATCTATGTGATGAGATATGGCATGCAGGCGATTTTGGAACTCTAGAGCTTGCCGATAAGTTAAACTCATTTAAGCCATTGAGAGGTGTTTATGGAAATATAGACGGAACAGATATTCGTTCAGTTTATCCCGAAAAAAATAGATTTATTTGCGAAAATACTACAGTTTTGATGACCCATATTGGTGGTTATCCAGGTAGGTATGATCCCCGCATAAGGGAGGAAATACAAAATGAGCCTCCCAAATTATTTATCTCTGGGCATTCTCATATATTGAAAGTAATGTTTGATAAAAAAGCAAACATTTTACACTTAAATCCAGGAGCTGCAGGTAAGCATGGTTGGCATAAAGTGCGCACATTGATTCGATTTTGCATTTATGAAGAAAAAATTTCTAACTTAGAAGTGGTGGAGTTAGCAAATAGATAACGTACAAAATACACTAAGTATATGCAGGCAATATTAACATTGGGGCAGTTTATAATAGAAAAGCAGAACGATTTTCCATATGCTAAAGGTGAACTATCCCGACTTCTACGTGATATTGGTATTGCCTCAAAAATTGTAAATCGTGAAGTTAACAAGGCTGGCTTATTTGATATTCTTGGTGATGCCGGAACTATAAATATACAAGGTGAATCACAAAAGAAGTTAGATATGTTTGCTAATGAGCAGTTTATCTCAGCTTTGCAAAGTGGTGGAGAATGTTGTATTGTTGCTTCTGAAGAAAATGATGAATTTGTTTATATTGACGGAGAGGTTTCCAAGAATGCAAAATATATTGTTGCAATAGATCCCCTTGATGGTTCTTCAAATATAGACGTGAACGTGGCCGTAGGAACTATTTTTTCTATCTATAGACGAAAATCTGCAGAAGGAAAAGCAACTCTGGCCGATGTACTTCAAAATGGCACAGAGCAGGTTGCAGCTGGATATGTTATTTATGGTTCATCAACCATGCTTGTTTATACAACCGGAAAAGGAGTGAATGGTTTCACACTTGATCCATCTATTGGTGAATTTTGTCTTTCTCATCCCCAAATGAAAATCCCTGATAATGGAGCAATTTATTCTATAAACGAAGGAAATTATGTCCATTTTCCTGAAGGTGTCAAAAAATATTTAAAATACTGCCAAATTGAAGATGCAACTACGTTAAGACCTTATATATCCCGATACATAGGGTCAATGGTTGCAGATATTCATAGAAATATGATAAAGGGCGGCATTTTTATCTATCCAACTACTTCGAGTGCTCCAAATGGTAAACTTAGGCTTGTTTATGAATGCAATCCGATGGCATTTATTATAGAACAGGCAGGTGGGCGTGCCACTGATGGTTATTCAAGAATACTTGATAAAGACGTAACCTCTCTACATCAGAGATCAGCAATTTTTATAGGATCTGAAAATATGGTTCTGAAGGTTGAAGAATTAATGAGGGAATATTCACCTAAAACCCGGGAAGAATATCTGGATGCAAAACTCGAAAGTTTAAGAGTGATAGGAGGACTTGACTAAATATTTAATTTTAATTCTTCCTTTTCAAAAAAATTATCTGTTAATAAATTTCTTTGTTGTGATGCCTGAACAGCTAATTCATCACATCTTTCATTCTCAGGATGGCCATTATGACCCTTTACCCAGGTGAATTTAATTTGGTGTAATTTGTAAACAGTAAGAAACCTTAACCATAGATCTTTGTTTTTTTTATTTTTAAATCCTGTTTTAATCCAATTAAATACCCATTTCTTCTCAACAGAATCGATGATATATTTTGAGTCAGAGTAAACCATAATCTCCTGACCAGTTTTTTTTATACTTTCTATTCCACTAATCACTGCAAGCAATTCCATTCGGTTATTGGTTGTTTTACGATAACCTTCAGAAAGCTCTTTATAATGATTGCCTGAGCGAAGTATCACACCATACCCACCAGGACCCGGATTTCCGCTTGAGGCTCCATCTGTATATATCTCAATCATTAATCATGCTTTATTGAGCAATTATAGTGATTTTGTTTTTAATCGAATTGAATTTCCAATAACAATCACATCAGAAAATGCCATTGCTAATGCTCCAACCATTGGATTTAAAAAACCTAATGCAGCAATAGGAATTGCCACTAAATTATAGAAAAATGCCCAAAAAAGATTTTGTTTGATAGTTAATAAGGTGTGTTTTCCAATTTTTAACATGTTTTCTATTGAAGACAGGTCGCTTTTTAAAAGAATTACCTCTGCTGATTGAATAGCTATATGACTAGAATCACTCATAGAAACGCCAACATCTGAACTGGTTAGTGCGGGTGCATCATTGATACCATCGCCCACCATTGCCGTTTTTCCTCTTTTTTTAATTTCGTCAATAATTTCGAGTTTTTGATGAGGCATAGTTTCGGCATAAATTTCATCAATCCCTAATTTGGCACCAAGCACTTCACATTTAATTTTTAGATCGCCGCTTAACAAAACTGGGATAATATTTAAAGACTTCAAGGTTTTAATTAAATTGATTGCCTCTGGCTTAATTTCATCTTCTATGGCTATCCTTGCAACAAGGATATTATTCATTTTAAGGAATAAGCTATAATTGCCAGGATCTTCATCAGTTTGGAGTATTTGCTTAGAGCCAAATAAATAAGTGTTGCCTTCCGAATCAGTAGCAGTCATACCTAATCCTTTTTCTTCGGTAACTTTGATAAATATAATTTTATCAGGTAATTTCAGACTTAGTTCTTTGACTAATGAACGTGCAATTGGATGATTTGAATAGCCTTCAATTCCCAAAATGATAGATTCAGCCTTCTCCTTTGAAATTTGAATGCAATCTAGAGCCTTAATCTTAAAACTCCCTGTTGTAAGAGTTCCGGTTTTATCAAAGACCATGAATTTTAATTTTGCGATTTCCTCTATGGTATTTCCACCTTTTATTAAGATCCCGTTTTTAGCGGCTCGTCCTAGTCCTACCATAACTGCGGTAGGAGTGGCTAAGCCCATAGCGCAAGGGCAAGAAATAACAAGTACCGCTATTGCGTTGAGCATAGATTTTTGAAAGCTTATATCAAAAGCATAAAAGGCAAGAAAGAAAGTGATTACTGATATTCCAACAACTACTGGTACGAAAATAGCGGCAACTTTATCACCAAGTTTTTGAATACTTGGTTTTGCAGCTTGTGCTTTTTTCATCAATTCAATAATCTGTGAAAGAACGGTATGTTTTCCAATTTTAGTAACTAATAGTTGGATGCTCCCTTTTTCAATCATTGTTCCGCCTATTGCCTGATCATATTTTGATTTTTCAACCGGTAGGCTTTCACCTGTGAGCATTGCTTCGTTTACAGAAGCATTTCCCCATATTATTTCACCATCAACCGGTATTTTATCTCCGGTATTAATTACCAATATATCTCCGGGAAGAATCTCTGAAGAATGTATTTCAATAATTTCATCATTCAACATCTTATTGGCCTTGACCTCTTGGAATAGCATAAGCTCACGAACTGCAGATGTAGTTTGTGAAATAGATCTTTTTTCTAATACATTTCCCAAAAGTACAAGAGAAATAATAGTAGCGGCAGTTTCATAAAATAGGAAATCTGGACCCAGATTTTGAAGGGTGCCATATAAACTATAAATAAATGCGGCACTTGATCCAATAAAAATCAGCACATCCATATTTGGAATCCCACTTTTTAAAGAATAGTAAGCACTTTTCCCGAAATATAAACATCCTAAAACGTAAACTGGGGTACATAAAGCTAATTGAACAATAGGATTATGAAGCCAATGGAATGGAAGAAACATATGACAGAACAAGGGAATAGTAAACAGCAGACTGAAATAAAATTTATTTTCAACCTTGTCATAGGCCTTTTCATAGATAGGAATGCTTTCTTCGCTAACCTTATAACCCAGACCTTCAATTTCCTTAATGATTAATTCAGTCGAATTATGGTTATTTGTTTTAAACTTGACCTCGTTATTTGCAAAATCAACGTAGATATCTTGCAGTCCTTTTTTCTCTAATAATTTATGTATAGAAAGAGCGCAATTGTTACAGTGCATTCCGCTAACCTGAAGTTCAATCAATTCTTCTTTTTCCATGGATATAGATTTTTACAACACAAATTTAACACTTATAAGAACTAATAGAACAAGAGCTTCTATCTAATGTTTTTTATATGACAACATCAAGCTAGTGATTTTATTAATGGATATTAATATGTTCAAAAAATCACATCTTGCTAATACTCAGTATAGAAAATTACTGATAAAAAATTTGCAATATATGCCGAAATGCTTAGTTTTGCAAAACAAAATGGTGGTTGTAGCTCAGCTGGTTAGAGTATTGGTTTGTGGTGCCGAGGGTCGTGGGTTCGAGCCCCATCAGCCACCCATTGTAGAAAGGTCTTAGTGTTTAAAGCTAAGGCCTTTTTTTTAGGTATTAGGTATTTATGCTCTCCCTGTGGTAATCGGGATGCTTAGAGTGACTGATTTTTATGCAAAAACCTAGTATGATTAGATCATTCATTTTTTTTGACAGATTTAAGTCGAATTACTTTTCTGTTATTTAGAAACAAAATTAGTTAGTGGGGAAATAAATCTACACTGTAAGGTATTTTCTCTACAATTTATAGATTTCTCAGCCTCAAATCAGTAATTTGAGATTCACACTTACCCAAATAAAATGGCATGTAAATTGTATTAAGATTATTGCCTTTATAGGCATGTTTTTCATAGGTAGATGTAGGGTCGAATACTTGTTATTCGACTCTTTTTTTTCTTCGATATTTTCAAAGTAGATGAATAAATTAAACTATTGAAAAATGAATGAATGATGAGTTTTTGGGAGAGGATATTGGAGCTTAAATAGTTCCGATTGCCATCATTTTATCCATTGTGGGATTTAGACTTCCACCTTTGGGTTCAAGAGTTACAGCAAATGATTGTGCATCTTTTATAAATTTCATTTTTTTCATTCCGGTACTGTCGTCCTTGGCGTCAAAGACGCCAAGATCAACCGGTTTTCCATCCACCATTGCCCATAATTGATACTGATGCTCCTGGTCATTTGAAGGCATACGGAGTGATGACAGATCGATCATTACTTCTTCCTTTTCTTCATTTAACGCGACCAGTAAACTAGCCTCGGGAGCTTTTGCTGATCCTTTTAGCGTAACCAGTTTATATGCAGTGGGGTTTTGATAGAATTGAAGAGCATTTTTAGTATCGCTTAGTTCGTTTTCTTTATAATTTACCTGCTTAGTGAATTTTTGATTGTCAGATTGTAGAATTGCAAGCTGAACATACGATTCATTGAGCTTATTGTTTAGATTGAATAATAAGACACTACTTATGAAAAGTAATGTTAAGGATGCTG
>CAMDQV010000048.1 GCA_945906015.1 Pedobacter schmidteae
TCAAACTCATTCAATCCTGCCGATGAGTTCAATGTGCGTTCCATTTATCCATCCGGTGTTTTTGCGGTTCAGCAGGAATTTGATAATACGATGATCGTTCCCATACGTTTTGCGCGCGAAATGCTTGGCGAGAATAAACTCGTAACCTATATCGAAATAAATACTGCTAAGAATGTTGTTATTGATGACTTTCAAACTGAGATTGAAAAATCTTTAGGGAAGGAATTTCTGGTCAAGAACCGCAGCCAGCAAAACGAATTATTGTATAAAATTCTGAATTCCGAAAAGTGGGCCATCTTCCTGATCCTTACATTTGTTTTGATCATCGCAATCTTTAATATTATTGGATCCTTAACTATGCTGGTTATCGATAAACGCAAAGATATTGCCATTTTAACCAGCCTAGGGGCAGATAAATCCTTAATCAGGGGAATCTTCTTTATTGAAGGAATGATGATTTCTATGTTAGGATGTATTCTTGGGATGTTTGCCGGATTAATCTTTATCCTGCTTCAGCAACATTTCGGGTTTATTGCCATGTCGGGTGTAAATCTGATGATTGATACCTATCCGGTTGGGATCAAGCTGAGTGATTTTGTTCTTGTATTTGGAACTGTCTTGCTTGTGTCTGTGATTGCTTCTGCTATCTCATCCACACTGAGTGTGAAGAATTCGATGAATTTGAGGGACGATTTGTAGGTTATAAAGATCTATGTGGGGCAGGCTTTGCTTCCACCCCCAAGGGCAAAACACCTGGCCCGCCGTTCTTTCATCCCCACGCGCGGTTATTGTAGTTCATTTGGTATTTATTTTTTTTAGTGAAATTTGACAGGGTACTAAGGTGAGCGTTAGTGATTTTATGAAAGTTCATCCACAAACGGCTGCGTACAGGGCTTTGAATTTTGTATTAAGGATGATAATAGAATTAACGCCCTGTACAATGCCGCACAAGGCGGTGAAGCACGAATTTTTTTATCCGAAAAGCACATTTAATAACCGTTGTTACATCCAGATAGCCATCGGGAGCTGGTGCTATAAAGGTTCTGCTATCTCATCCACACTGAGTGTGAAGAATTCGATGAATTTGAGGGATGATTTGTAGGTTATAAAAACTTTCCCGGTACCAGATAATTTTTCACGTAATCTTCAATACCATCTTCTAGGCTGTAAAAATCCTGGCTATAACCAATTGAGCGGATTTTTTCCATGTTGGCTTCGGTGAAGTACTGGTATTTTTCGCGGATATCTTCTGGAGTAGGCACAAAAGAGATAAATGGTTTCTTGCCTAAGGCCTTAAATGTTCCTTTTGCCAGGTCAAGAAAGGTTCTTGCCTTGCCTGTTCCAAGATTGTAAATCCCAGAATCTTTACGGTGGTGCATCATAAAATACAAGACGTTGACTAGGTCTTTGATATACACAAAATCACGCATCTGCTCACCATCCTTAAATTCTGGATTATGCGATTGAAATAATTTCATGGAGCCTGTTTCGCGAATCTGATTAAAGGTATGAAATATTACGGAGGCCATTCTTCCTTTATGATTTTCATTAGGGCCATACACATTGAAAAACTTCAATCCTGCCCAGAAATATGGTTTTTCTGTTTGTTTTAGAGCCCAATTATCGAAATCATTTTTCGAGTCGCCGTAAGGATTCAGGGGTTTCAGCATTGGAATCTTTGATTCATCATCATCATATCCCTGTTCACCTAATCCGTAGGTAGCGGCCGAAGAAGCGTAAACGAAAGGAAGTCCAAATTCAGTACAGATATTCCAGATAGCCTTGGTATAATCCAGGTTCAGACGATTGAATAATTCCCTGTCCATTTCTGAAGTATCCGTACGCGCACCAATATGGAACACGAATTGTACGTGAAGCTGATTTTCAACTAGCCAATCAGCAAAAACATCTCGTTCTACCTGTTTGAAATAGCGCTTACCCTCTAAATTTTTATTTTTGTTCTCACTAGAAAAATCATCGACTAGCACTAGATCATAAAAACCTTCGTCGTTTAGTTTTTGAACCAAACAACTTCCTATAAATCCTGCTGCGCCTGTAATAATGATCATGCTAAATGATTAATTCTATTTGTACAATTATAAGAATAAGTTTTGTTTCGTTTCGGGGATGATTCCTAGTTTGTGTGCTTGCTCAAAGAAAGTTTGAACGGCATTTCTTCCCACTTCACCTAAATCAATTGAAAATTTATTGACATAGAGTTCAATGTGTTTGTTGATTACCTCTTTGCTCATTTCCTGCGAAAGTGAGCAGATAAAATCCATTCCGGATTCTGGATGATCAAAAGCATATTGAACACTTCGTTTAATGATGCGGTTTACTTTTTGTTTTACATTTTCGGGGAGCTCTCTTTTAACCATAATGCCACCCAAGGGAATTGGTCCTTGCGTCAAATCTTCCCAAAATTGGCCTAAATCGATAATCTTTTTCAGACCTTTTTCTTGGTAAGTGAATCGATTTTCATGGATGATCACACCCATATCAATCTGATGATTCAATAAGGCTGATTCAATTTCAAAAAATTTCATCTCGATCTTATTTTTCGCTTCAGGAAATGCCAGGCTTAACAGAAAATTGGCGGTGGTGTATTTGCCAGGGATGCCAATACGGAGGTTGGAGGTCTGAGGACTGAAGTCTGAGGTCTGAGGTTGGAGGTCTAAGGTTGGAGGTCTGAGATTTGCCAGGAGATCAGCTGAAATATAGTCTTCATTATTACAAATGAGTAATGGGCCAACTCCAAATCCGAGGGCACTTCCGGCATGAAGCAATACATATTTTTCAGTGAGATAGGCATAGGCATGAAAGCTCAGTTTGGTGATATCGAGCTCTGCACGGAATGCTTTTTGATTAAGTGTTTCAACATCATCAAATACCACATCGAAACTCAATCCTTCGGTATCGATTTTTTGATGGATCAAGGCATCGAAAATGAAGGTATCGTTAGGGCATGGAGAAAATCCGAGGCTTATTTTCATGAATCAAAAAGGTGTATCAGCGTATCATTTAACGTATTCACTGCAAGTTTAATTTTCCAGTTTGCTCGGTTGCGTCGTTCTACAAAATTTGAAATTGCCCGAATTTGGATGCACGATGTATTGGCTTGTTCACAGGCATAAAAAAAGGCTGCACCTTCCATACTTTCAATATCAGGGTTGAAATGGGCAATGGTTTTTAAAATAGAAAGCTCATTTCCATGTACTTTATTAACAGTAATTGCTTTTACTTCCTGTAGTTTTCTGTGGTTTGTAAACAATGGGTTGGGCTTTGGTAAATACCTGCTCTTACCAAGTCCGAGCATTTCCATAGCTAAAAATTCGTCTCCATCTTCAGCACCTAACTCAACAAATATATCTTCTTTAACCAGGCAAATATCTCCGGGTTTAATTTTGGGATTAAAACTTCCTGCTATGCCGGCGTTTATGGCCAGTTCAAAATGTTCTTCTGAAAAGGCTTTACCCAGTGAAAATGCAGTAGGAACCATTCCGGCACCTGTTACGAGTACTTTTATCTGGTAATTGCGTATGGTTTTTTCAAAAGGGGGCACATCACTAAAAGAGAAATGTGTCAGAAAGGGTTCTATCTCGGCACTAGTTGCGGCAACAAGTAGTATTTTCATGTTGCAATTTACGCAATTCGCTTAAAATTGATTAAGGCATGTTGTAGTTTGAGTATATTTGCATTTTAATTATTTGAAAATGATATATATTACTCGAAAAGAGCGGTTTAATGCAGCACATAAGCTATACAGAGAAGAGTGGACTGACGAACAAAATCGGGAAATTTTCGGAAAGTGTTCAAATCCAAACTGGCATGGCCATAATTATGAACTATTTGTTACGGTTAAAGGGGATATCAATCCTGAAACTGGATTTGTAATCGATTTAAAAGAATTGAAACGAATCATTACCATTTATGTAACGGATGTTCTGGATCATAAAAACATCAATATTGATGTAGAATTTATGAAAGGCAAAATGGCTTCTACCGAAGTGCTGGCTGTTACAATATTTGATGTTCTTAAACCTCATATTGATGGGCAGGGTGCAATCTTACATTCTGTTAAACTTTTTGAAACCGAAAATAATTTTGTAGAATACTTCGGTTGATCTAAATGAACTCAAGCATCTGATAATGGACGAAAAAAACAAGTCTGCAGAAATTAAAATCGATGGGTATACCAAGATCGACCAGTATGATCTGGAAAAGATCGGACGCATAGCTACTCATTATAAGGCAATTTTAGCTGAGCTGGGTGAGGATCCATCACGGGAAGGCCTTATTCAAACACCGGTTCGAGTAGCTAAGGCTTTACAATATCTTACGCATGGATACGATGCTAATCCAGAAAAAATTCTTCGCAGTGCCATGTTTAAGGAAGACTATAGCCAAATGGTTGTTGTAAAAGATATCGAAGTGTTTTCTATGTGTGAACATCATATGCTACCCTTTTTTGGGAAGGCTCATGTTGCTTATATTCCAAACGGCAATATTGTTGGGTTGAGTAAAATTCCTAGAGTGGTTGATGCCTTTGCCAGGCGTTTACAGGTTCAGGAGCGTTTAACAAATCAAATACGTGATTGCATCCAGGATACTTTGGATGCTACCGGAGTTGCAGTAGTTATGGAGTGTAAGCATTTATGTATGTCGATGCGTGGAATTCAAAAACAAAATTCTGTGACTACCACTTCTGCTTTTACCGGAGCTTTTGTTAATGAGACAACACGTGCTGAATTTTTGCGCCTGATTACGGCAAGCTTAAGTTAAAAGAAGCAGCAATTTTTATTAAATTTTATACATAGGATTCATTAGTCATGAAATCATACTTATTTCCAGGGCAAGGAGCCCAGTTTGCAGGGATGGGAAAAGATCTTTACGATCATTCATCTACCGCCAGAGATCTATTTGAAAGTGCCAATCAGATTTTGGGTTTCAGAATCACCGACATCATGTTTTCGGGAACCGATGAAGATTTGAAGCAGACCAATGTAACGCAGCCTGCCATTTTTCTCCACTCTGTTATTTTGGCAAAAGAGCTGAAGAATGATTTTAATCCAGACATGGTGGCTGGTCATTCACTTGGCGAGTTTTCTGCGCTTGTTGCTGCTCATGCTTTATCTTTTGAAGACGGCTTGCGTTTGGTTAGTGCACGTGCCAATGCTATGCAAAAGGCATGTGAGGTAAGACCTTCAACTATGGCAGCAATACTTGGTCTGGATGATTTTACTGTTGAAGATATTTGTCAAAGAGTTAGTGATATTGTTGTTCCAGCAAATTATAACTGTCCGGGTCAACTCGTTATTTCAGGAACCATTGAAGGTATTGATAAAGCTTGCGAGCTATTGATTGAAGCGGGAGCAAAGAGAGCAATAAAGCTGAATGTTGGAGGAGCATTTCATTCTCCTTTAATGGAGTTTGCTCGTGTTGAACTGCAATCGGCTATTGAGAATACCGAAATTAAGGAGCCAATCTGCCCAATCTACCAAAATATTGACGCTAAGCCATACACCGATGTAGCAAGCATTAAACATAATTTAATCGCACAATTGACCGGAGCAGTACGTTGGACACAAACGATTGAAAAAATGCTTCATGATGGAGCAACTTCATTTACTGAAGTTGGCCCCGGAAATGTATTACAGGGCCTTGTAAAAAAGGTTGATCGTGCCGTACCAACGTTCAGCGCAGAATTGTAATATCATTCTGAATGATTGTCCGATATTGATGGTATTGATGTTATGTTAAAGCGCAATTATCTCAAAGCATGAGTTACTTTTCCTATCGAATAGCCATCAGAATATAATAATACAGTATAGTTCCCCTTCTTGAACTTGCCTATATTTGCCCAGTCTATGGTATATGTTCTCCCATCATTAGCAAATTCAATGGCGGTTTTATAGGTATATTGTAGCTCTTCTTCATCAGAATTGAACATTCCGTTATTTTTTGTACTGATTAGATTACCACTAGGATCTATCACTCTGAGGTAAATATTGTGCATGCCCTTAACTCCAAGCGGGTTGTTAACCAGCGAAAAATTGATCCTTAATTTATCGGTTGTATTGGCACGATTAGCATTGTTTTCTTTGCCGCTATTTTTAACATGAAGAGCCTGAACTGAAATATTTGATGTTTTTAAGGCTGCCGCTGCTTTGACCTTTGTACTTAGCTCTTCATTTTGTTTTTCAAGATCAGATGCTATAAAACTAACAGAATCTACAACCGATTTTAAATCATTTCGTTCAGTGGTCAGATTAGCATTGATCTTTTTTAAAGCTTCCATATCTGAGCTGTATTTTGATACTACATTTTTAAGCTCTTTAATTTCTTCCTGTGCTTTGGCAAGTTGGCTTTGTGTAAGTTGACCTTGTGCTAGGGCGGCTCTCAGTTTTTTGATTTGTTTTCTTGCACTATCCTGCTCACTTTTCATTTCCTGAGATAGCTCGATATTCATGATCGAGACATTATCCAGTTCAGCTTCAATTTTGTCAATTTCAGTCTGCATTCTGGTTTTTTCATCGCTAATGGTTACAATGCGGTCATTTGCTTTTTTATCTTTTAAGAATAAATAGGTATTGGTTCCTAGTAATGCCAGTATAACAGCAATTAAAAAATAGATTTTATTGGAATCTTTTCGTAATGGTTGTTCCTCGTTTTCCATGTGCAATTAGTTTTTATAGATTCTATATTTCTGTATAAAATCATATAATTTGAACTTCAGTTATAACAAATATATTGTTTAAGACTTATGATTCAGCTTTTTAATTCCCTATAAATTAATTGCTATACCTTCACTAAAATCTATTCCCTTTAGATATTATTATGATGTATTTTGGCTTCAAGCAATACATTAGATTATTATCTTTACTGGCTTACCAGAATATCCTTTTCATGATAAAGAACCTATTAGTTATTTTTGCACTCCTAATTACTATTCCCTCCATTTGTAAATCTCAAAGTACCGAACACCCCAAGCGCGAATTTAGAGGTGTTTGGGTTGCTACCGTGGCAAATATCGATTGGCCTTCAAAGCCTGGCCTAAGTGTGGATATTCAGAAAACTGAGCTTCTTCAAATTCTTGATCAGCATCAAAAAACTGGTGTGAATTCAATTTTATTCCAGATTCGTCCGGCAACTGATGCACTTTATGGAAAGGGTCGTGAGTTATGGAGTCGATTTCTTACCGGAAATCAAGGTCAGGCGCCTGTACCCTATTATGATCCATTAGATTTCGCTATTGCAGAAGCCCATAAAAGGGGAATGGAATTGCATGCCTGGTTTAATCCTTACCGAGCAACGTTTAACCTGATAGATGCTCATACCAGTGCCAATCATATTACCAAGCAGAAACCGGAGTGGTTTTTTACGTATGGAGGCAAGAAGTTATTTAACCCCGGGCTTCCTGAGGTGCGTCAATATATAGTTAGTGTGATTATGGATGTGGTTAAAAACTATGATATTGATGGTGTCCATTTTGACGATTATTTTTATCCTTATCCTGAACCTAATCAGCCTCTTAGGGATAATGAAACTTTTTATAAGTATGGTGCCGCTTTTAAAAATATTGATGATTGGCGACGCAATAATGTGGATACCTTGATTCATGTAGTTTCTGATAGTATCCATGCAGCAAAAAAGCATGTCAAATTTGGAATCAGCCCATTTGGGATCTGGCGAAATAAAACTCAGGATCCGGATGGTTCTGAAAGTAATGGGTTTGATGGTTATGGAAAACTATATGCAGATGCTCGTAAATGGGCTCAGAAAGGCTGGATTGATTATCTAAATCCACAGATTTATTTTCCATTTGGTTATCAGGTGGCACCATACGATAAGCTGGTTGACTGGTGGAGTACTAATGCCTTTGGTAAACATGTATATATTGGCCAGGGTGTTTACCGAGCAATGGAAAACCGTCAGGGATGGAGTAACCGTCAACAAATACCGGATCAGATTAGATATCTCAGAAAAAATGAAAATGTTCAGGGCAGTGTTTTCTTTAGTTCCAAATCGGTAACTAATAACCTGGCAGGTGTTCAGGATTCTCTTCGTATTAATTTTTATCGTTATCCTGCTCTCCAACCTGCAATGTCTTGGCTTGATGCGGTAAATCCAAATGCACCAAGTACTTTAACTGCAAAACCACTTGCCAAAGGCGTAGAATTAAGCTGGAAAGAGCCACTTGTGGCTAGTGATGGTGATAAAGCATACGGGTATGTAATTTATCGCTTTAATGGTGGCCAAAAGATAGATATTGAGCAAGCTCAACATATCCTGAAGATCTCTTTCAGCTCAGCCCAAACATCTTATATTGATAACACAGTAAGTGCTAATCGTAATTATATCTATGTTGTTACTGCCTTAGACCGGCTTAAAAATGAGAGCCAGTATTCTAATGCTGCATCAATAGCTGTTCAGTTTTGATATAAAGTGTATAAAAAAAGCCGGTTCAAAATACTTGAACCGGCTTTTTTTATGATCTTTTTATACTCTTATTTTTCAGGAAGTAATACCATACGGATAAAATTATCCGACAATCGGTATTGAACTGTAGCCTTTAAGAATTCAGGTGTTAATTCTTTTAATGACTCAAGATAAGATAAGATCTGCTTTGGATCTTCTTCATTTTGATATTGGCTTGTTAGGTAGCCTAACCAAAAACCATTCTCTTTTATTTGTGTTTCAGTAGAACGCGTCTCTTCAGCAATGAATTTTTCGATATCTAATTTCAGAGCACCATTCTGTCTGATCTTATTAATTTCGTCTAATGTAGAGCTGATTAGTTTTTCAACATTCTCTGGTGCACAGCCAAAGGAAATATTGAAGGTGTATTTGCTTTTTGGAAATTTGGAATAAGATGCACGCGCACCAACACCATAAACGCCGCCTTCATCTTCACGCAAACGTTCAATCAGTTTGATCGTTAATACTTCAGCTAGAGCATCTAACTGATTGTTGTGTTTTACGCTGTACGTATAATCGCCACTAAATACCAAACGAACGCTAGCTTTTGGTTCCTGTCCTTTATAGACCTTTTTATCAATCTTTCCAGCAGGAATAGTTATTCCAAGGTCTTTTGCAGTTTCTTTGCGGTTGATTGATGGCAATGAACCTAAGTACTGCGCTAGTAAGGGCTTGATTTTTTCTGCATCGAAATTACCAACAAAAACGAAAGTGAAATCACTTGCATCAGCAAATCGTTCTTTGTAAATATCAAATGCTCTATCCAGGTTGATTTGACCTAATTTTTCAACCGATGGTCCGGTACGGCGAACATTGTAGTTGCCTAAAATAGCAGATAATGAATCTGCAAATACACTGTTTGGATCATTACCTCTGTTTGCCAAACCACCTTTCTGTTGTGCCATCAGTCCTTTGAAGGTTTCTGCATCTTTACGTGGAGAGGTGAAATATAAATAGGTAAGTTGAAGTGCTGTTTCAAGATCTTTTGGTGTTGTTGATCCTGATATTCCTTCAGATTTTTCTGAAATGTAAGGGTTTACAGAAACACGTTTACCACTCAATAGTTTTGGAAGCTGCACTGAATTGAATTCTCCAACCCCACCACTTCTTATAATTGTAGTTGCATACGAAGCTGATTGAAAATCTGCGTCACTGTAAAGTGAGGTACCACCCGGGCTAAAGGCAGAAAAACTGATCTCATCATTTTTAAAATCTGTAGGCTTTAAAATTACCTTAATGCCATTGCTCAATTTTAGCTCTGTGACACCAATTTCGGCGGTCTTTGATTCAGATATTACTTTCCCTCCACTAAGTTTAGCTGCTAGGAGTGGTTTATCTGATACCTGATCTACATAAGCAGTTAAATTACTTTGCTTGGTTGCGCTGATCCATTTTTCAATAGTTGACTCATCGGGCAAATTAGCTTTATCCTTTTCAGGGCCCATAATGATTACATCACGGTTTACATCAGTAATATATTTTTTGGAATATCCGTTAAGGTCAGCCAAAGTGATACCTCCTGTTAAAGAGTTAGCCATATTAAACTCATAGTCAATACCCGGACTCGCCTCTTCTTCAAGAAAATGACGCAAGTATTCGTTCACAAAACTAGCTGATGGGGTTTTATCTTTCTCCTTGAAAGAAGATTCCATATTAGTTAGATAGGATTGTTTTGCTCGGTCTAATTCTGTTTGTGTGAATCCAAAACGTTGTAAGCGCTCGGTTTCAGTAAGTACAGCTTTAAAACCTCTTTCCATTTCGCCTGGTTTAGCCACAACAAAGGCGCTGTAATTATCCAGCCCGGCTAAAAATGGACTTATATTTGCACCCCCCTGAAGGAATGGAGGATCTGCCTGCTTGCTTTGATCGGCAAACCTGGCACCCAGCATTTGGTTGAACAAAGACCTGACAATACTATTTCTGTAATCAGTTTTAGTAATCAGTTTTGATTCTGGATGCTTAATTAAAATCTGAGCAACACTTACCGGGAATTCCTTATCGGTAACAGTAATGAACTGATTTTTGTTCAGTAATGTAATTGAATATTTTGTACGTAAGCGTGGTTTTGCTGGCTTTTTAAGATCAGAGAATTTTGCTTTGATCGTTTGTTCCATAGCAGCTACATCAATATCTCCAACAACAATCAGTGCCTGAAGATCTGGGCGATACCAGTCTGCGTAAAATTGACGCAGGGTAGCAGGGGTAAAATTCTTTAAAACCTCCTCTGTACCAATTGGCAAACGGTTTGAATAACGGGAGTTATTGAAAAGCATTGGAAGATA